>JAYRRV010000220.1:0-2921 GCA_041909955.1 Candidatus Altimarinota bacterium | reverse complement strand
TCTCCCGTCTCCGAATTTTTTCCACAAACACGCAAGCGTCCGGCGGTCGGACCCGAAGGCACAGTTGATGGCATGAAGAAATTTTTCCATGCGGCAATCATACCTTTCACCGCATAAAAATTTTCTAAACGAAACCTGATTTTTTCATAAACTAGTCATCCCCTCGTTCACTCACAGGGGTTACCGACATCCCGAAAAACGCCTCAGCCTCGCCGAAAACTTGATCACCGATCAGATTCCTGGCACGCAAGGTGTTCACAACCGCAAAAACACGGTTCATCTCGGCAGAATCAACCCCACCGTTTGATTGCTTTGCATAGAGCTCCATAACTTTTGTGCGGACGGCTTCCTCAATCTCGGGAATATCTTTCGGCGAAAGAAGTGAAACAGGAAGAGGCTTTGGTTCAGGAGCGTCTTCAAGTCCGCCCTTTTCAGCCCACTCCGCGCGTTCACGGCGGAAACGGATTTTATCCTCCTCGGTCATGGTAGACCCGCGTGCGGCTGAGAACAAGGCATTAGCCTCATCCACAGTAATTTCAATACGTTCAGCAGTCATAGTGTTTGAAATATTAAAATTGGCAGCCACTATAATACCACCCGCAAAAAAGTCAACTCCAGCGATTAATCCTCAAAAACCAGCTGCTTGCCCGGCTTAAAGAACCCCTGACTGACCAGACGGACCCCGCGATCCTTGGTCACCTCACCGATGATTCGTGCCTGGATACCGTGTTTATCCATCATTTTTTCGATTTTTTCAAACTCGTTGCTCACCACGATCATTCCCGTCCCCATGTTCCACACTTCATAGGCTTCTTTATCGGTTACCTTGCCCATTTCCTGGAGTTTGAGCATCGGGTCGTGCGGAGCCCACAGGTTGTCCAGATCAGCGCCGTAATTACCTAAAACGCGTGTAATATTACCGGGAATCCCTCCGCCGGTGACATTGGCCAGAGCCTTGATGTCGCACACCCGTTTTTTCCTGAAACGGCCGAGCAATTCCAGAAGAGCGTCAGAATAAATGATTGAAGGGGTCAGGGCGATTTCACCCCAGCTGTGGCGCTTGTCATACGGTTCGTTGTGCCATTTGGGCCCAAACTTTTCGTTCAACACATGCCGCACCAGGCTGAACCCGTTGGAACGGAAACCGCGGCTTCGTAACCCGATAATCTTATCTCCCGGAACAACGTCTTTCCCTGTAATAAATTTCTTATTCTCAACGATCCCGACCGCGGACGCGTTCCAGGTGTTCCCGTTTACCAGCGCCGGCATCTCGGCGATTTCCCCGCCGGGGACCACCACTTTTTGTTCCACGCAGGCTTTGCGCAAGCCCTCCATCAGAGGCCCGATGACCTTGGAGGTCACCTTGTTCGTATCGATGGTATTGGTGATCGCAATGGTTTCGGCTCCAACGCACACCGCATCATCCGCCACCATGGCCAGCAGATCGTAACCCAGAGTGCCGAACTTTCCGATGGCCTCCGCGATGGCAATTTTTGAACCCACACCGTCGCAGTTCTGCACGAGGTAATAATCACCGAAATCCAGCGCGCCGGTAAACCCGCCGTCCATCTGGACCGGTTCGCCGAACATCCCTTTCCGGGAAGCAAAAGTCTTTTTTGCGGCTTCATACGCCAGGGCTGAACATTTGTCGCCCATGGTGATATCAACGCCCGATTTTTTATAAAGTCCTGCCATATTTCAGAAACAAAATTATGAATTCGTAATTTCCATGTGATACCCGCTGTGCTGACGGTCGCTGACCACTTTGCCCTGGTCGATTTTTACCACTCTTTTGCGGATATGATCGACCAGAAGGGGATTGTGGGTTGTCAAAATCACGGTGATTCCATCTTTATTGATCTTCAGAAAAAGGTCAATGATTCCCTTGGCGGTAATCGGGTCAAGATTCCCCGTCGGTTCATCCGCAACCACCAAACCCGGGTTGTGGACAAGGGCTCGCGCTATTGCCAGACGCTGCTTTTCGCCTCCGGAAAGCTGGTGAGGAAACTGACGGTGCTTTTCGTGCAGACCGACGATTTCCAGAACCTCGGGAACCCGTTTTTTGATGTCCGCGGTTTCATATCCGCAGACCTCCAGGGCAAACGCCACGTTTTCATACACATTTTTCTGCGGCAGCAGTTTATAATCCTGGAAAACAACGCCGATCCTCCGGCGGAAATATTGCATCGCCCGCTCATTCATGTCGTTCACCACGTAGCCGTCCACGCTGATGCGACCATGCTGGATTTTTTCAGCTCCGATGAGCGAATAAATCAGGGTCGATTTCCCGGCCCCGGATGGTCCGATGACGGAAACAAACTCCCCGCGCATGATGGAAAGATTGAGTTTATCCAGCACCGCGGTCCGCCCGTACCTTTTTGTGACATTTTCAAAGACGATCATATCGGAAACAACACGTGAGGGTATGCCCACTATAGCAAACTTACCAAAAAGAAGCCAGTTAGGCCATCAAAGAGCCATAATCGTCTAACGGTGGTACTTGTCGTGCACCTCCTTCAACCGTTTGTTCGTGAGGTGGGTGTATATCTGGGTGGTAGTAATGGAAGAATGCCCGAGCATTTCCTGGACCGAACGGATGTCGGCCCCGTTCACAAGCATTTCCGTCGCGAACGAATGGCGCAACACGTGAGGAGTGACCTTTTTGATGAGACCCGCACGCCGCGCATACGTACGGACCAGATACTCCACCATGACCGTGCTGAGGCGACGTTTTTCGCCAAGAGTAATATCTTCTCCCTTTTTTGAATGGCGGTAGTTCAAAAACAACGGCTCAAAATTATCATCCCTCAATTGCAGGTAGGCTTGAACGGCATCGACCGCTCGGACGGATAAAAAAACGATCCTCGGCTTGCGCCCCTTTCCCCTGACCATGAACTCCCGGTGGGAAAGATCGACCTGAT
>JAYRRV010000219.1:0-4741 GCA_041909955.1 Candidatus Altimarinota bacterium | reverse complement strand
TAGACGGAGGTAATGGTAAATGTCCCGGTATAGGTTCCCGGTGGCATAAGCGCCGGAACGGTGATTTTTAGTTTCGGGTACCACCGGATCCTTGCGGTATCACTGACGTTCGTGAGTTTGTTGATGAGGGTTCTGTTCATGTCGAGGGAGGCGTAGTCGCAGGTTGAGGCGTCGAGTGAGAAATCCGTGCCGAGCCCGAAAAGGGCTTCGAGGTCTGAACCGTTCGTTCCACAGGCGCCTGTTTCGACGCCAGGATGATTTCCGTCGTAGTTTTGGATAAAGATGTTTGATGCCGGAATGGTGTAGGTCGTATTGGTCGAAAGGTCCGTGTAGGTGAAGTCCGTGGAACTGATGGATACGTTGTAGCATGGTCCCGGGGTGCAGCCCGTTGAGTTTCCGCCGAGATCTTCCAGCTGGAAAAAGAGCGGTTGTCCCGCGGCCGGATTTTCGTCTATTTCACGTTCCACGTCGGTCGGAGCCGTTGTCGTGGCGGTGATGTTCAGCTGCGCTGAAGTCGGGAGTTCGGGAAGTGTTGATATAAAGGTGGGGTTTGTGAGCATTTGTAATACCGCTCCCGCGCTGTCCACGCTAATGCCGGACTGGCTGAATGGTCCGTTCCAGCTCACTACCGCTTTCCCGTTGCTGTTCATGTCGACATCGGGATTGTTCCCGTTTCCGTACGGAGTCGAACTGATGGTGAATCCCACTCCATAATTTGTCAGGCCGGCCACCGTTTCAAAATATTTCCCCGCCATTTCCCTTATCCCTGAATCTTGGAAGGTTTTTTCCCAGACGATGAGGAAAGAACCGTTTGCGGTATCGCCCGCTATTCTTGAAAAAGCGTTGGAAAGTTGTTCGTTTCCCCCGCCCGGGTAGACGACGAAATCATCGTCGGTAACCGTCGGGGCGCTTCCGGCAAAATCGCCGGTGTAGCGTGAGCCATAAATTGCAATGCTCGTGCAGTCGCCGTTCGGGCATTGCGACCAGGTTATAACGTATTGGGTCGGTGATACAAATGTCACATCAGGGAATGCTTCGGTGTTCGCGGTTGTATTGTTTACCAGGAATTTTGTGCCAAGTGGCAGCGGGCCGTTGGCTTCCTGCGCGTAGATGCCGTTTTGGCTACCGTCATCGGCATCCCAGGTGTAGACAATTTTGTCGTTCCCGTCAGGATCGGCGTCGAGATCTACTCCGTTCCCGAACAGGCTCACGCTCGTGATCCCGGTCTCAAGGGATGATACGGTCGGGCCCGTTTCGGTGTTATAAATTCCCAGGACGTCCGTTGACGTCGAGGGCCATACGTTGTTCTTGAATGCTATGACCGCGAATCGGTCGATGACTCCCGCCGTGGTGTCGTTGTAGTAGCCGGCGCTTACCTGTGTGTTTCCATAGGTGTTATTTGTGTCAGGGGTGGTTAGTGCTGTTTCTCCCGGGAGTATCGGGTTTCCGTTGATATCAAATTCGCGGTAAACGACAGCGTTCCCCAGTTCCTGGTATGAGCCACTCCAGACAATCACGAACCTCCCCACGTCGGTACCTGTCGTATCTTTAAAGAATGCCACTGACGGAGAGTCTACGCTTGAATTGTCCACCGTGTCGGCGACCTGGTTTTCAACAATGACATTATTATCGTTGTCGTACAAACTGTAGTAGATTCTTGATTGTCCCGAGAGGGTGTCTTGTCCGATGAAGACCACCACATGATTTCCGTTTGGGGCGATTGCCGATGCCGCTGGGGCTTCGGCAAACAACGCCGTCTGTGGATGAGCCAGCGTTTCCGATCCGTACTTGAAGATGTCTGTTCCGTAGTATTTGTATCGGACGTCGTTTCCTTGGGTGGTGTGCGGGCTAGTCCAGGTTACAAAATATTCACCGTCTTTGTCCTTGGCTATGGCGGAGTTGGTTTGGTTCGCCCCGCCGTCAGCGAAAATGTCATCGTTGACGCGGAATTCGGCATCAATGCGGTGTCCCAGATAGTCGTAGTTGATGCCATGGATGTTCATCGATTGCCCCGGGACGGTGTCGTCCTGTTCCCAGGTGACGGTGAAATTTCCCATGTAGTCCATTGCCACGTCGGGTAGGGCGCTCGTGGTTCCGTTAATGTTCAGTTCAACGTTACCGAGCGGGCAGGGGATCGGATTGTTAGTACATCTGTCTACAAGTTTTCCATAGACCTGGTCATCATTTCCGGCGAGATATACGATGACCGAATGTCCCCCCGGGACGGTGCTTCCGCTGGATTCAAAAGATTTGTTTGACGCGATTGCCGGTTTGGTTGCGGGCGACGTTGCGTTAACCCGGACATTACTCGCCGTTCCGTTCCAGGGTGTCGCGTTCTCTTGGTATCCTTGCATCCATACTTCATTTGAAGCGGGGAATCCCGTTCCCGGACCGCTCCATGTGACAATTATTTCATCTGCGTTGTTCATGGCAATGTCGGGGTCGATCTGAGCACCAGCTGTATAGGTGTTTACCGAAATGTTTGATCCGACCGCGGATATGTCTCCGGCGGGGATAATGTCATAACTCTGGAGGTAGATTCCTTCCGAGTCCTCCGTGCCTTCTCCATGCCATGTTACCGCGAAATGCTGTTCGTTTCCCGCGATGGGGTTTCTGTCGAAGTCGATGGCTATTTTTGGTGAATCCTGTATGCCAGTTGTGTACGTGTTTACCAGGTGTTCAGGGCCGCGCGGGGTTCCGTCGCTGTTGAACGCGCGAACGAAAATTCCATACGTGTCACCTGTGCCGTTCCCTTCCCAGGCTACGACATAATTTCCTTCATTATCCATCGCAATCGCCGGGTTTTTCTGGTCACCGGTCGTTGTCGTGCTGATTTGCACCGGCCCCATTCCCACCCCCGAAGTGCTGCCTCCGAAGATATCATACCGTTCCATATATATTCCCGTTCCGTTTCCGTCGCACAGGTCATCTTCCCACACGAATGCGTAGAGCCGGTTGTCGCTTATTCCCACGTCGCTTGCCGACTGGTTGTCATTGGGGTTGCATATGGGCTCGATGAGATCGTTCATGACGTCCTGTTCATCTCCTTTGTATACCATCGCCAGGGCGATGTTTTGCTGGAGTACAAGCGTCGCCATCAATGCCGTAATGGAGAGTACGGCAAACCACTTTTGTCCTGAATGTTGCGTTAATTTATTCATGTTTGTTTTCTTCGAATAAGGTCGGTTGTTCATGCCGTTTGTTTTTTGGAACCCTTATTTTTTCTCCCGAGGTGAGCAGATAGGGGGCCGATATTTTGTTGACCCTCGCGAGTTTTTTCCAGTCGACTTTTCGGGATTCCGCGATTTTCATGATGTTGTCGTCCGTCCGGACTTCGTAAGGTTCCCAGTCCAGTTTCAGCTGGCGCCGGTTCTTTCTGTAGTAGGCGAATGCAATCGTTCCCGCCATGGCGCCGAGCAGCACGAGGAACAGTATTTTCCACGGCATAACGGTGAAGTTGACGGTTTTTGATCCGAGCTCAGCGCTGCCGTGAAGTTGTTGGTCGAAGGCTTGGCTTTTGATTCTGTAGGTCAGTTTGCCCACCGCTTTGAATTGTCCGCCCAGTGGCTGATTTTCCCATGATACGGATGGGGTGATGTATGTGTTTGGCAGACTTTCTCCGAGACTTTTTTCGAAACGGTCCACCTGTTTTCCCGTGAGATCGAAAATCTCGATCATTGCGACAGGTTCCAATGCCACGTTTCCGGTGTTTTTAATATCAAACTGAAAACTGGTATTTTTGCTTTTCTGGATTGTTTTAAAATTCGACCATTCCAGGCGGTCGTTAATGGTTCCCGGAATCGTTAAATAGATCCGCAGTCCGATGCGGGTTTTAACCAGTATGTTCGTGCAGCAGATACGCTGGCCGTTTTCGGAGGCCGCCGCGACGTTTACGGTTTGAGGTGCGTCTGCAACCTCTTCCAGTACGAGTCCGCCGAAGTATTGCCCGGGTTCAAGATTGTTCGGAACATCAATGTGAAATGGGAAATCCACCGACTGCTGCGGAGGAATGGTGATGGTCTCGCCGGTATTGAGTTTGGTCCATAGGCCGATTCCCGTGCGGTTTTCGTTTTCGAGTTTCAGGATGAAGCTTCCCGAGTCGTTGCTTGTTGCATCAACGGCATATACGTGAGCCTTCACGGGTTTGTCGCTCAGGTTTTTGACCATTGCGACGTCATCGACGGATTCGCCGGGTTTTTTCTCGTAGGAAAACCAGCTTTGATTTTCGTTGTATGGGTTTGGATTTTTCACGACGATGGTTAAATTTCCGTTCGCGCTTGCCGCACTGGGGAATGCGATGAAAAGACTTAAAACCACCCATGATCCCGCCAGGATTTTTGTCAGTTTTTTCATTTTTTGTTTGTTTTGGATTCAAAATTATCACTAAATTATAGCTTATTTCACTGCTTGGGTCAACGCTCTCTTTTTGTGTTTCATGGGTTCTGATAGAAAAGGAGTAAAAATCTTTACTGATTTAAAAAAATGTTCTATAATTGTAAGAAATATTTCTTTTCGCGCGAGAGATGTGTCGAAATAAAAAGTTCAGAGTCACGGCAACCGTCGGGCTCATGGTGTATCTTGTTTCCGTTTTGGTCGCGCCTTTGGCGCGTGCCGTTACGGTCCCTCTCTCGTTGCCTTTGGTGAGTGTCATTTCCGTTTCCGTTACACCCGCCACACTGAGTGTCATTCAAGGTTCGATTCAGCAATATACCGCCACCGCGACCTATAGTGATGCGACGAC
>JAYRRV010000218.1:0-10218 GCA_041909955.1 Candidatus Altimarinota bacterium | reverse complement strand
TTTGGCCACCACGGCGTTGGAAATCGGTTTGGATGCGACGATGCGGTACACGGTAATCTGGGCCGGAGCGGTAATATGTCTCCCCCACTCCACGATGATGTTCGGATGTGGAACCGCGGCTTTATCACTACAGTCTTTGAGCGTCTTCATGGTGCGATAAATCACGGACTCCACGCTGTACATCTTTTTCTTCTCGTACGGGATGGCGAACCCGCCGCCCATATTGATCGTGTCCAGGGTCGGATTGATCTCGCGAATCTTGCGATAGGCGTTGAACGCCTCGCGCAGGGCAACAATGATATCGTTCTCCACTGTGATCTGCGAACCGATGTGGTAATGCAAAATTTTCAGGTTGCGGATCTTGCCAAGCTCCAGAATCTCATCGAGCATCAAACCAAACCGGTCGATCTTCTTGTCCCAGTGAGACTTCACTTTGGACTGGAGATTGATGCGGATACCAAGATCCCCGCTGAAACCCTTGAACAGTTTAAGTTCCTCGGCATCCTCAATAATCGGGATGATCGTCAACCCAGCTTCACGGAGTTTTTTGATCAACGCAATGTACTGCTCGGTCTTGGGACCGTTGCAGAGCACTTTGATTTTGGAATGGAAATTCTCGCCTTCCCAAAGTTTCTTCACAATCCACAGATCGTTGGCGGAGGCACATTCAAGATGCGCGCCTTCGGAAACCAGTGGAAGCATAAACTCCTTATTCTGGTTCACTTTCATCGGAAAGTGGTACATAAATTTCCCCTTGTACCCAAGACGTTTCGTGTTGAAAGCAACTGTTCTGAACAGGTGGCTTAAACGTTCTTCAAGAATGGAAGGAAGAAAGATTTCAACGGCGGAGCCGAATTTTCTTGCCAGGTCATAGACGTTATATTGGTAGTTCCCTTCGCGTATGATCAGCTCTCCGTCTTTGTTCGCGTCGAAGTATTGTGTGTTAAATTCCCTTTGGCCGAGTTTCCAAAATTTCTTATAATTTTTCTTCGCGGGCGGCCGCTGACGTTTTTTCACTTCGGGCTTGAGGTAAAAGAAACACCGTAATTTTGTTTTTATCAAATTCTGCCGTGAAGCGCAAGAACTTTTTTAGAATTTCTCCGCAAAATCCCACACCATCTGAAAAATAACTCTCTGGGTATCCGCGATCTCCGGATTCTCGATGATCATCCCTATCGGCTCGTGCCTGAACGAAATGATCGCCACCTTGTCGTCGTAAACATTGATGTCGTTGCTGAAATTATAACGCTCGCGCGGAAGAAGACGAATCTCGCGAAACATGGAATCGTCGGCCGCTCGCACCTTCTGACCCAACCGGTCATCAGGAGCAATACCCCGCAGATAAATCTTCCGCTTCACGCGTTCAGCAACGTACTCTTCATCGTATCCCGGCCAAAATTCACGGATCTCCCGCGAATTGCAGAAGTTCAGAATCTCCGTCTTCGCCATCAAAGTATCCTGATAAATGGTTTTGATTCCCTCGACCCCCTCAAAATAGTTCACCTTGGGATGGGGAGTAACCCCGTAGAGTCGCTTGAGATCGGGAAGCGCCTTTTCAAGGTCGCGGAGACGCTTCTGGTACTCCTTCAACAAAAGCTCCGGATCGGTGGCGTGAAAAAATTTGATCTTCCGTTTGATCATAAAGTTCACCATGCCCTTGTGAACAAGTTTCTCAAGAATGCCGTACGCCGTCACGCGGTTCATCCGCGCCTTCTCCGCAATAAGCGAAACGGGACTTGAACCCACCTCCAGGGCGGCCAGATAAATTTTGGCCTCTTTTTCGTCAACTCCCAGGTTGTGGAACAAACGTTGCAACATAAACAAATCAGAAAATGAACAAATACATCGATGCCACACCCGCAATTCGGAGTCAACGAAATCTGTTGTCGGGATTTACGACACAAAAACAAAAACACCGGGCCGACACCTCAGAACCAAGCGGAAATGACGAGTGTAGAACCCGTTCAACAGCAACACCGCACCCCTGAACATCCCTTGAGTTTCGATAAAATTCATTTACATTGCGGGCATATTCAAATTCCTCATCAATTTTTCACTATTATGCCAACCGATACTGAACCACGCGATGACCGGGAACAACAGGAATCATCGGCCGAACCCAAAGTGCCTACGGAAGAAGAGCGGAAAGGCCTCGAAGAAAAGGCATTCAGCGCATTCGATGAAGCGGTCGCGTCGGTCCGGGAAAGCCTGACAAAAGGCGGACACCTGGAACTGGTGACCAGCGAAGGGTACCGTGCCGCGCAAAAACAACTCATTCAAACCGTCGGGAGAAGACCCGCCGAACTTTTCCTCAACAACTGGTTCGCCAAAAACAGCGCAAACTGATGTTAATTATGTTTCCGGTTTTTCCAGAGGATCGAAAAAGTAATTACGGTAGCCGTCCTGTCTCATGCCATCGGCCATCTGCTTGATCTCCGCCTCATACGAGGCATCGATATCCACGGTCGCGGGATCGACACTGTCTTTTTTCAGTTTTGCCAAAAACCACGGGGTAAATTTTTCCTTCGGATTCCGGACACGCATTTCAACCTCCATCGGCTGTTCCTTCATGCCGAGCTTTAAACATTTCCGGGCTATTTTATCGCTGAGCGTCGTCACGATGACCGGATCGTCCGGCCAATTCGCACGGATCTTTTGAAAACGGTGCTCCATCAGTTGCGAAGCAAACCCCCTGCCCTCAAACTCGGGAAGAACCACAAGGTTTCCCATCTCATTCAGCGTACGCCCGTCGGGATATTTTCCCACAATATTGACCGCCCCCAGGGCGGCCGGCTCACCGTCGGCAAGCAAAAGGGTGACCCTGCCCTGCCGGAGGCGATGCTCAAATCCGTACATATATCTTTTAAAATACTGTTCATCAAACGCGCCGTTGTTGTTCGCCATGACCAGAACACGGATAAACCTGTCTTTCAACTCGGGCGTGAGATGTTTCATAACATCCTGCCCCTCAACGAGCTCAATGAGCGGTTCATCTTCACGGCCCCCAAGTCCTTCCGTCATAACAAATAACTTAGTAATCTATCCCAATATAATAGCACAAAAAAGCCAAAAAGTCACATTCGTAAGACAGGTTCTGCTCGAAACGATCATAACGTATTTGAAATCAAAATAAATCCTCCTGAAGATTTTCAAGAAGCAGCCAGTTGAACAGATGTATTTGCTTGCTGTTCCCATGTTTTTTTGATGAGTCCGCTATAGCTTGAGTCCTTGCCGCACCTTCATAATTTTGTCGCCTTTGAAGTTGACCTGTAATTTGAGACCATGATTTAAAAAATGAGTTGTTTGTACCCTAAAAACTTTAGTTTTTCGGAAACTGTTTCAACGAAGATAAAATCGTCGCCATAGCGCAGATACGCTTTCACCTTCAATGTATGCTTCACAAACCGATCCAGCTCATTGAGATAAATATTCGCAAAAATCTGGCTCGTGAGGTTCCCAATGGGCATACCGACCATTCTTCCCGGCTCTGTAGTGAAGTTGTGAATAATTTCTTTCAACAGACCGAAAGTTGAACTATCTTTGATCCTACGTGAAAGAATTGTAAGCAAAATTTCCTGATCAACGCTATCGAAAAACTTCCGCACATCACACTTCCAGACCCACGGAAAATGGCTTCGCGGTGTGTGTGTGTGTGTGTGTGTGTGTGTGTGTGTGTGTGTGTGTGTGTGTGTGTGTGTGTGTCTGTGTGTGTGTGTTGCCCGCGCAGGAACGAGCATAGTCTTTCAAAAACTTGTGCGTCCTTTCAATAGCGCCCAACAAGCCCTTCCCTTTCCGACACGACCAGGCATCATAGATAAACGTTTTGTCGTACAGTTTTTCCAGATAATCATAGACCAATCGGTGAACTACTCTGTCGCGAACAGAAGCCACAGAAATTTCACGACGTTTATTGTCGCTGACGATGAATTTTCTGTATCCACCATGACGATACGTTCCACCATTCAAATCCTGGAAAAGTTCGTAGAGGTTTTTTTCGAGATAATACTGAAAAGTATCCAATTCATCGGTAACTGTTTGCCCTTCCGAAAAGCAAACCAGCTTTTCCAAATATTTTTTAAACTCACATCTATGGAATCTCTCCCCATCATCAATAAAACGTATGAAGTCTGCAAAGCCATTATAGACATGAATATGAAACTGGAGAAACGCTGGCGATATTCCTTAGGTTTAAGCCTCGAAAACTCAATTCTGGAGTGCATGGAAATTCTTGTGATGGCGAAAAGCGCCCCAAAATCACACAAGGCCGGCTATCTGCTCAAAGCAGTCGGAAAACTGGAAATAAGCACGTTAAAACTGCGTTTGCTGCTTGAGTTAAAACTGGTGAACGAAACGAAACTGTTCCAGATCCAAGCAAAGCTCGCCGAGATCGGCAGAATGCTTGGTGGCTGGCTCAAGGCAGCACAAAGCACATAAACCCTTACCGAGCCGCGCAAACGAAGATTATTGTTGACATTATCAGGATTATCGTTATTCAGGTTCACCTGATCATTGTTCCAATTACCGTTCGCAACATTCGAAGTTTTGACCGGGCCTATCCGTAAAGATGAGTGCAGTCGCAACCGCACCATCCGCATTGGTTTGCTTTTTTCAGCCCTTTCAATAGAGCTGAACCCGGCTCAAACGTGAGGGTAGATATGCTTTTTCAATGCTCGTATCTTGCCGCCAAGCTCCTTCGAAGCACCTTCTGTTAAGACCGTGCTGAATGACAAGCTTTTTTGATGGCGGAAGAAATGTACGGTAGCCCGCAGCTCCTTATGCAATTTTCATAATGAGACACCGAGTGACTATTCACCGTATGCAGGCATCTTAAAATTTTTCACGCAGAAAATAAAGATAAAGAAAGCCCCGCACAAGGCGGGGCAAAAAAATCAAAGATTAAAGGCTAAGCCGCTTCCGGCACATCCACCCCCACCGAGCCGCGCAACCGGAGATTATTGTAGACATCATCAGGATACTCGCTGTACAGGTAGACCTGAGCATTGTACCAACGACCGCTCGCAACAGACGACGATTTTGTCAAGTTTTTGCCATTTAAAACGGTGAACGTTTGGGGATCAAGCGGTTTACCTTCCGCCAAACCTTTCATCATAAGTGTCAGATAGGCATCGGCGTCATTCATCACGTCCAGACCCTGGTCTTCGTATTTCTTCACCCAGAGTTTACTCATTTCGTAATTGGTTCGTTTGCCGTCATAAATTTCATGATCCTGAGCAACGTTTTGAATACCATCAACGATGGCTACACGCCACTTATTTTCAGTCTTCGCTTTGTCGCCATTCCAAAGATGATTATCCTTGAGTTCGTACGTATAAGTGTCATATTTTTGCCCTTTGGCCGGATGTTTATCGATCGCTTCAACCTTCGACTGGCGGGTCGTAGGTGGAACCAGAAGAAGCGTCGGTTCTGCCAATTTTAAAGCCTTATCCAGAACTTCCGGAGTCAGTCCTTTTTTCACCTGTTCCCACGTTGGCATACCTTTCGTGGAAATTTCGTAGCGCTCCAGGGTCGCCTTCATGGTTGGATATTGCGCTTCCAGTTTTTCCAAAAGCTCCGCTTGTTCTACGGAAAGTTCTTGTTCTACCGTTGAGGCTGTTTTCAATCGCTCGTGAGTCTTTGTCCGCAATCTGTCCAAGGTTGCGTTGACTGTCTCTGCGGAGACATCTCCATTTTCAACAAGACCGGTTACCAACGCTTCCAAATCGGCGCGCGAAGCACCGGAAAGATCTTTAAGCACAGGGTTGCGGGAAGTCGCTTCACTCATACGTTTAATATAAATACATAATTCATCCCAATTATAAACACATTATAGAATTTAGTCAAGTTTTCGTTCCAAAGTCCGGCGCCTTCTTAGGAAGGGCTTTCCTCCCACAACCGAAAACAAAGTCTGTGCGCACAGAGCTATAGGAAACAAAATTGCAAACTTAGCGAGTTTCTTACACATACATCTGCACGTGCAGACCTCATTCTCACGAACCATACAAAAGCAGCTCCAACTTCATCAATACCTCCTGAAGATTTCCAGGCGTCAATTTTTCCTGGAACTGAGCCTTGCGTGCCTGCCAATCAAGATTTTTAACGTGATCGGAAAGAATCGCCCCTTTGGTTTTCAAACTTTTTTCCAAAAGCACCTCAAATGGATAATTTTTGATCTTGGAGGTAATCGGACAAAAAATCGCCAGCCCAACCCTGCCGTTATATGCCTTTGGCGAAATAACCAGCGCAGGCCTTTTTCCCGCCTGTTCCCTGCCTGACTGCGGATTAAAATCCAACAAAACAATATCACCCCTCTCTGGAATATATTTTTTCACCATACCTCTTTCCCGTTAACAAAACCGATATCCGTCTCCCCATGAACATTTTCAGGCGTAACTCCCTCAAGGAGCCCCTTTAAAGTCAATTTTGGCTTGGATAAAACAATTGAATGATCCATAACTTTCATTTCGACCTCAGTCCCATCAACCAGGCCGGCCTCCTGCGCCAAATACTGAGGAATCCTGACGCCAATACTGTTCCCCCATCTCCTGACATTCGTTTTCATGTCTGTAATCATAAGAAGGTAATCTCAATAATTATACAAAGTATATACATAAAAGTAAAGAGCCGTAAAAGACTACAGCTTCAAAATAGCAGACCAAAATGAACCACCCTTAAATTTATTATAAAATCCGGTGGTTTGTTACGCCTGGGGCTGCTGCTGGGTCGAACAATGGAGTGTTCCGAGTCCCCACACCAGATCCCAACAATCGATGCCGACGATTTTTCGGCCTGGAAAACATTTCTGTAAAACATCCAAAGCTTCCTGGTCGCGCCTGCACCGGAACGTAGGAACCAGAACGGCCTTGTTCGTGATAAGAAAATTCGCATAACTGGCGGGCAAACGCTGCCCATCGTGAACCACCGGCTCGGGCATCGGAAGTTTCACCACCTTCAGCGGCTTGCCATCCTGGTCGGTCATTTTCAACAGATCGTTATAGCACTCCAGTAGAATCGGATAATTTTCATCGCTTTCGTCGGTCTCAAAAGCGCACACTACGGTATCGGGAGCCACAAACCGGGCGATGTCATCAATGTGGCCGTCCGTATCGTCCCCGACGATTCCCTCCTTGAGCCATAAAAATTTCTTGATGCCCAGATAGCGGCTCAGATGACCTTCGATCTGCTGGCGGGTCAGTTGCGGATTTCTGTTTTTGTTCAGCAGACACTGCTCGGTCGTCATAAGAGTTCCTCTGCCATTCACATCGATCGAACCTCCCTCCATGACGATACCCGGCTCAACAACCTCAATCTCCAACATTTTGCCAACCTTTTGAGGAACAACATCATCCCGGTCATACGGTTGATACTTGTCTCCCCAGGCATTGAAAATCCAGTCGGTAATCACCAGCTTCCCTTTCCGGTCACGGACAAAAATTGGACCGGTATCGCGCATCCAGGACGAATCCGTGGGAATATGAAAAAAAGTCACATTGTTCAAAAGATCGTCCGGTACGGGGTCCACCACACGTTCCCCCACCTTCCCTCCGGACTTCAAAAACCCGCGAGCCTCGTCTTCCATTATCTGATCCTTCACAATCAAAAAAACTTTTTCGCTTCCGGCCAAAGAGCGGACAATATCAACATAGTTCAAAGGCGTCGGTTCAAATTTCCCGGGCCAGTGCTCCTTATTGTGCGGCCAGGCAAGCCACGTTCCTTCATGCGGCTCCCATTCGGCGGGCATCACATAGCTCATGACGGATTCATGTTATCGGCTGCCTTGGCGTAATCGTTGTGGAACGGCCAGTCACCGGCCTTGCGCGGAATAAGATCAAGGTCGCATGTGGCGATCACCACCGTTTCCTGATCCGTCGGAGCCTCGGCGACGACCTGTCCGTAAGGATCACTTACGAACGAACTTCCCCAGAAATTCAAACCTTCATGGAGTTGAACCTGATTCACGGCCGCCACAAAACAGTTGTTGTCGATTCCGTGACTCACCTGCGTGGTTTTCCACATGGTGTTTTCGGCCTTGTTGAGCCATTCCTCACGCTGGTTCACCGGCCAGCCGATCGCGGTGGGGTAAAACAGAATTTCCGCGCCCTGAAGTCCGGCCATTCTTGCGCCTTCGGGGAACCACTGGTCGTAACAGATCTGAGGAGCGACCCTGGCGTATCGGGTCTGAAAAACACCGACACCCAAATCGCCTTTGGAAAAATAGTACGCCTCGTCATAACCGTGCTCCGGATCGTCGGGAATATGGATTTTGCGGTATTTGCCGGCAAGCGAACCGTCGGCATCAATAACCACCGCAGTATTGAAATATTTGTCCCCCGCCTTTTCATAAATGGAAGTAATCACCACCACCTGAAGCTCTTTGGCAACGGCGGTAAGCGCATCCAGCGTGGGGCCGGGAAAAGGCTCGGCCAAAGCAAAAAACTTATCGTCCTTCTTCTGGCAAAAATACGGGGCTCGGAACAGTTCAGG
The DNA here is from genome assembly GCA_041909955.1 of Candidatus Altimarinota bacterium. Classification (GTDB taxonomy): domain Bacteria; phylum Patescibacteriota; class Gracilibacteria; order UBA1369; family UBA1369; genus PALSA-1335. The sequence goes on along the minus strand of JAYRRV010000218.1, from coordinate 1,737 downwards.
AAGTGCGATGATCTGCGCGCCCTTTGCTGCTGCTTCACGGATCCCTTTCAGTCCTTGTTGGAGATTCTTGTCGGTATCATCGCCAGAATGCATCTGCACCAGACCGACGGTTACTTCTCTTGGCATAATAGAAAGAAAATTGACACACCGTACGTTAGCAAAACTCAGGGCTTTTGGGAACAACATTTATAAAATCCGCATTCCGTGGTACACTGTAAGGAAATTCTCACCAATTTATGGAACTCTTCAAGGAAACGCTGGCAATGGTCGTCCTGATTGCAACCCTCCTCATGCTTGTAACGGCCATGGTAAGCCTGTTCATACGGGTTCCATTCGTTCCCACCAAAAAAAGAGTCATGGAGAAAATGATCGAAATCTCCGGCCTCAAAAAAAACGACGTGGTCTACGATCTGGGCTGCGGTGACGGAAGACTGCTGTTTGAAGCGGAGAAGAAAAACACCATCCGCGCGGAAGGATACGAACTGGCCCCCATCCCCTATCTGCTGGCCCGGCTGAAGAAAATCATGAGGCGGTCAAAAACTACGATCCATATGGCAAATTTTTTCAACGCCAACCTGAAAGACGCCAACATCATCTTTTGTTACCTGGGACCCGAAACCATGGAACGGTTATACAAAAAGATCAAAGAGGAGTGCAAAAAGGGCACCAGGATCATCAGTAATACGTTTACCGTCAAGGGAGTTAAACCCACGAAAACCTGGACAAAAAACCCCGAACTAAAACTGCCGAACATCTACCTCTATGAAATCTAAAGCAAAAACAAACAAAATCCTGGACTTCATTACCTTCTTTCTGATCTCCATATCCGGGGTGGTCATTGTGGCGATGGCAACACAGACCTTTCAAAGCCCATGGGCCATCGCACTGATGGTCATTATCATCATCCCGACCATCATCGCCATGAGCACCGGCGCACCGTTTGTTCCGACTCCAATGGCCCGGGTCAAAAAAATGATTGCCCTCGCAAAAATCAAACCGGGGGAAAAAGTGTACGACATCGGCTGCGGTGACGGACGCATGGTGTTTGTGGCGGCCAACGACTATGGCGCCGACGCCACGGGATTTGAACTCTCCCCGCTGGTATACGGCCTCGCAAGACTCAGAAAATTTTTCTGGCGGTCAAAGGCAAAAATCCAGTTTACCGATTTCAGATATAAAAACCTCGGAGATGCGGACGTTATCGTTTGCTACCTGTTACCTGAAAGTCTGGCAAGACTCCAGCCAAAACTCGAAGCCGAACTCAAACAGGGAGCGCGAGTTGTTTCTTACGCGTTTCCGATAGGAACATGGGAAGTGACCCACCGCGAAGAGCGGGACCCGGCGAACAATCTGGCCCCGATCTGGATGTACAAAAGATAATTCAGAGTTGCAACGCCGCAAACGGAACCCCGGCAAAAAAATCCACCAGGACAAGCATCAAAGTAACCAGGACATACGCTCCGTAACTCAGGAGCTGGCCTATTGGATAGAGGAAAAAAGAAACGGCGAGTCCCAAGAAACTGAACAGCATGATCCACGGAACAAGGGGCAGCACGAAAATATTGGCTACCGGAGCAATGAGTGAAAACCGCCCGAATTGATACAAAAGAAGCGGTGTGGTAAAAACCTGCGCCGCCAGCGTCACGTAAAAACCCTCCCGCATGAACGGAGGAATTTTGGAAATCCACCTGAACCCGGGCCGCGCGGTGAGTTGTTGCTCAAAAACTTCAATTTTCG
>JAYRRV010000217.1:0-2966 GCA_041909955.1 Candidatus Altimarinota bacterium | reverse complement strand
TCGTGATTTTTGACGTCAGCATGCGCATTCCTGGCTCCCCCGGTACACGTTTTACGCCGTATTCGGGGTATCTGTATGGTAACAGTCTCAGCTACGGAGACCGTATTGCCATGGAGATCAAGGCGGCCATCAATCAGAATAAACTTGGAATGCTGGTGACCTAATTCTGCTCCGTTGACGTTTTTGTATATTTATTTTATAGTTCCGCCGTCGCTGTGCGGGAGTTGTTCTCGTCGCCCAGTGCGATGTTTTACATCCCGCATGGAAGTATTCAGACCCTCAACGTGAAGGTGTTTATGCATAGCTGGAAGTATCCGTTCGTGCTGGTCGCTTTCGCTTCTCTTACCGACTGCGCGGCGAACTCGCAGCTCGAACAGGACAAGGCTGCCAAGGCCATCGCCAAGGCACAGGAGGACAACGGGATCCTGGAACGCGCCCTCAAGAGGTGCAAGGACCAGCTCCCCGAGTCCGGACACTGGCCGACGCTCTTCAGCATCGGCTTCTACGGAGAGTTCTGGGTCAGGCCGCCCATGGACGGCAGGATCATCGAAATCAACCCGGTCCCTTCGGAGACCGAGGAGCAGCTCTTCATCGTCCCCAGGGCGGAGAAGAAGACTCCGATCAAGCTGGAGGGTGAAGGCGTCCGTCTGATTGACGCCGGCGTGTACGGGATCGTCCTGTACCGCCTGCCCCAGGATCCGGAGGTTCGCAAGAAGTCCCATCCGATCGTCATCGAGGTGGAGGGGACGCGATTCGTCTTCATCTTCAAGGCCAAGCGGTTTTAGCTTCGGCAGCCCCCGCGCGCGAGCGCGCGGGGGCTGCCTGGCTGTTTCCATTCATGCGGGATCTTTCCAAAACCAAGAACATTCTGGCTTTTGATGCCCCCTTTTGTTAGAATGACACCCGTTTTACCGTATTCGCATGAAAGTTATCGTCCTGGCCGCGGGCCGCAGTAAAAGACTTAAACCGATCGAGGATAAAAATTTTCTGGAGTTCCTTGGAAAACCGCTTATCCAGCTTCAGCTGGAGCAAATGGCGGCTGCCGGGTTGAAAGATTTTATCGTTGTCGGCGGCGCGCATAACCTTGGGAAATTAAAAAAACTCGCCAAAACCATGAAGCCGACCTTCCGCCTGGTTGAGCAGAAAAACCTGGACGAAGGCATGGCCGGGGCTATTTTAAGCGTGGAAAGGTACGTAAAAAATGACCCGATGATGGTGGTGAGCGCGAACGACGTCGTTGATATTGACGCTTATAAAAAAGTTTTACAGGCTGGTGCGTCCAGAGGCCCCGATAAAAATTTCGACTGCTTTTTGATCGGGAAAAAGGTCAAGGAATATTTCCCGGGTGGGTACCTGAAAGTGCGTTCCAACGGCCAGATCACCGGCATCCTTGAAAAGCCTGGGAAGGGCAACGAGCCTAGCAAAATGATCAATCTTGTCATTCATTATTTCAAGAGCGGAAGTATGTTTTTTAAGGCCTTGAAGGCGGTCAAAACGACCCGCGACGACCGTTATGAGGTCGCCCTGGATGAGCTCATGAAGGCCGGCGTGAAAATGAAAGTGGTCCCTTACGAAAGGTTCTGGCAGGCGGTGAAATATCCCTGGCATATTCTGGATTTGATGGACTATTTTCTTTCAAAAATGGCGCTTACGGCACCAAAGTCGGTGAGCAGAAAAAAACTTGGAAGCGCCGGAACGTGTCTGATGGGGAAAGGTGTGACTGTGGCAAAAACCGCAACTGTCCGTGGAGATGTCTATCTGGATGATGGCGTACGGGTCTTTGAAAATGCGGTCATCGTCGGACCGGCGTACATTGGACAAAACACCGTGGTCGCCACCAACGCGTTGGTGCGGGGCTCAAACATCGGTGCGAACTGCATCGTCGGGTTTGGGACGGAAGTTGCGCGAAGTTTTTGGGGGCATGACGTGTGGACGCACACCAACTATGTCGGTGACAGCGTGCTCGGCAATGACGTATCTTTCGGCTCCGGCACTGTGACCGGAAATTTGCGCCTTGATGAGCGTAACATTATGGTCACTATCCAGGGTGAGAAGATCGATTCGGGGCGGAATAAGTTCGGACTCTTTACCGGCGATCATGTTCGCTGTGGTATCAATACGAGCTTTATGCCCGGCATCAAGCTGGGGAATAACGCTTTTGTCGGGGCAGGCATTACCGTGGCGCAAGATATTCCCGACAATATGTTCGTCTACGGCAAAACCGAACTTATCATGAAAGAAAACAAGGCCACTACGAATCTCAAAAGCCGCGAGGCCATGAAGAAAAAACTCAAATAATTCCGCATGAAACTCTCCGTCATCATCGTTAATTACAACCACAAATATTTTCCGCGCATGGCCGTGGAGGCTCTGGAAAAGAGCAAAGTTGATTTTCCCTTTGAAATTATCGTCGTCGATAACGCGTCCCACGATGAGGAGAGCATGGGTTTCCTGGAAACCGCCCATGCCGAAAAGCGCATTGTTTTAATCAAATCTCCGCAGAACGTGGGATTCGGCCGCGGGAATAATCTTGGTGTTGAACTCGCGAAGGGAAAATATATTTTCTTCCACAATCCCGATGTCACGGTCTTGGAGGACAGCCTTCAGAAGATGGTGGATTACCTTGAGCACCACCATGATATCGGCATCCTCGGCCCAAAACTCATGTATTCCAGCGGAAAAATCCAGGAGTCCTGCCGCCGCAACATGACCTGGGGAGACCTGATTTTTAAAAGGACATTTCTGGGAAAACTTCCTTTTTTCAAACACCGGGTGAAGAAATATCTCATGGAAGATTTTGACCACAACAAGATCCAGGACGTGGATCTGATCACCGGGGCGGCCATCATGATGCCCAAAACTGTGTATGACAAAGTCGGCGGTTTTGATCCGCGATACTTTTTATTCATGGAAGATTTTGACCTCTGCCGCATGGTCAAGAAGGCGGGTTTCCGCGTGGTCTATTA
>JAYRRV010000216.1:0-5845 GCA_041909955.1 Candidatus Altimarinota bacterium | reverse complement strand
GGCTTCATAGAGCCATAAAGTGTTTCATTGTTTTTATAATGGGCATCATCTATAATTTCAGGGTAATTTTCGCCCTATTATCCGCTGAAAAACCGACTATTTATGAAAAAAAATCCCACGAAAAAACTTCTGACAGGATTCATCTCCTTTTTGGTCATTTTTACACAATCCCAAACAGTTTTTGCCTCCTTCAGCGACGTATTTCAAAACAATCCCCAGGCCGAGGCCATTATGGTTCTTCAGCACCGGAAAGTCATCACCGGATACCCTGACGGAACTTTCAAACCCGATAAACTCATCAACCGTGCGGAGTTCCTCAAAATGGCTTTCAACGACATGGGATACCGGGCGACCGCAAATGCGGATAAGACCGCTTTCACCGACGTGCCGGGAGACAATTGGATTGCCCCGTATGTTAAAAAAGCGCTTGAAATAAGCATCATCAGTGCCAACGGCACGAATCCCGTTTTCTCCCCGGCCAGCCCGATCACAAGAGTTGAAGCAATGAAGATAGCCTTCCCGATTTCCGGAATCGCCACCCCGTACTACACCGACATCGACCCTGCGGAACTGTTCCAGGACGTAAGCCCCAGAGCATGGTACGCATACCTCGCGCGCGCAGCAAAACTCCACGGCATCGTTTCTCTGAAACGCCCCGAACTCTTCTGGGCAAAACACCTCATGACCCGGGGAGACGCCGCAGAACTGATCTATGAACTCCAGCTCGCGCGCGAAAACCAAGGTATATACATCAGTGTGGAACCCACAATCACAGTGGATGGAATCGACCAGGTTTCCATGGACCTCCTGAACAATCCAAAATTCGCCATCCTCCTGGACGTATGGAAAAAAGCGAATACCGACTTCTACAACAAGTCAAAAATCAACCAGGACGAGCTTGTCTACGGTGCCATCAAAGGTCTTGTCGAAAAACTCGGGGATCAGTACACGGTTTTTGAGGAACCAAGTGAAGCCCTTGGATTGCAGGAATACCTCCAGGGCGAATTCGAAGGAATCGGAACAGTTATCGACATCATCGACGGCAACATCATCATCATGAAAACACTGCCGGGCTCCCCCGCCGAAAAAGCCGGTCTGCAAACCGGCGACATTATCAAAAAAATCAATGGACAGGCCGTCGACGCGTTAACCATCAACCAGGTGCTGAACCTGATCCGGGGACAGGCAGGAACAAGCGTCACCCTTACCATACAAAGAAGCTCCCAAACCCTGGAGATGACCCTCGTAAGGGCAAAGATCACATTCAGCTCCATCAGCGAAAAAATGATCGGCAGCATCGGATACATATCCGTGACGGAATTCACCGAAAGCAGCCCACAGGACTTCACCAACGCACTCACTAACCTCGGAAAGTCTTCACCGAAAGGGTATATCCTTGACCTCCGGAGCAACCCGGGCGGATACCTGGATAGCTCGATTCAAATGCTGGGACACTTCGTCGAAAGCGGAAAAACAGTGGTAACCACTAAGTCAGCCGACGGTGCGACAAGAGAGTTTAAAACCGAAGGAGCCGCGGAGTTAAAAGGAAAACCTTTAATCGTGCTCGTTGACGACGGAAGCGCGTCCGCAGCCGAAATTATGGCTGGAGCACTGCAGGATTTGAATCTGGGAAAACTGCTCGGAACAAAAACCTACGGAAAAGGCAGCGTGCAGGAAATCACCAACTACACCGACGACTCTCTCCTGAAAATTAGCATTGCCCACTGGCTCACCCCGAACGGTCGCGACATCAACGGTATCGGACTGACACCAGATATCCTGGTAGAACTCGATGAACAACAACTTTTGAACGGCAAAGATAACCAGCTTCAAAAGGCCATCGACATACTCAACTCTTAAGAGTCATGTGAGACTGCTACACCGTGGTCTGGAACTGCTGATCCGTCCTCCCCCTCAAAATTTCCTCGGGGTTGGTGGTCACGATCTTGTCTTCAGTATACGAAGCAATAATCTGGATTGCGACATGCTTCAGACCAGCAAAGAAAAGTCCCTGCCCCACACCGCTGTTCAGGAGCATATACTTTTCTCCCTCGGTGAGATTAAACGTTTTGGTCAGCACCTCAATCGCTGAAGGCGCCTGTTTCAGGAGCAACTGCATGGACGAGTTGGTAACCACCGGTTTGCCGTACGGACTCTTCACAAAATCTTCCACATCCTGAGTGATGGTTGTGATACCCAGATAATATTTGCGGGCACGTTTGACCAGACCGAACAAAAATTTCGCCGAATCTTCATACTGCATCATCGTCCACGCCTCATCGATCACGAGCAGGCGTTTCTTAAGTTTCGTACGGACACGGGCCCAAATGTAGTTCAAAATAATATACATGGCGGTGGGTCTCAACGCATCCTCAAGATCACGGATACTGAAAACCATCAGACCAGAACTCAGATCAACGTTCGTCGGTTTGTTGAAAATGCCGGCATAGGTTCCCTGGGTATACTTCTGCAAACGCTGCGCCAGATTCTGTCCCCCGTCCATATTGCTTAAAATATCATACAGATCCTCCATCGTGGGAACGGGAATCTGGGAAGGATCAACAATGTCCATGGTAATACCCTTTACCGCGTACACATCGTTCAATGCCTTATCCAAAATACCTTCTTCCAGAGGTGTGACGCCGCCCAGCATAATCTTCAGAAGACCGTGGAGATTGATGATATTTGAACGGAGTAGATCACCCGGCTGAACCTCCTCATCCTGCAGCGGAGCCGGAAGATCGAACGGATTGATGCGGCGGTCGGAAGTCAGCGACACCTTCAAATACGCACCGCCCACCGTCTGGGCAAGAGCCTCATACTCATTTTCAGGATCGATCACGATAACATCCACACCCACCATCAACGAGCGAAGAATCTCAAGTTTTACGCAGTAGGATTTGCCCGCCCCCGACTTCGCAAACACCACGGAATTGGCGTTTTCCAAAGAGAAACGGTCAAAGATAATTAAACTGTCATTATGGCGATTCAGTCCGTACAAAATACCTTCATTGGAGGTAAGGTCGGAAGAACTGAACGGAAATGTCGATGAAAGGGGCGACGTATTCATATTCCTGCTCACCTCAAGTTCATCCAAACAAAGAGGCAACGTGGAATTGAAACCAAGCTCCATCTGAAGTTCTGATTTTTTTGTTAAAATAAGTTTTCCTCCAAGCAGACTTTCAAGCTGTTTGGAAATCTTCTCAAGCTTCTTTTCATCCTCGCCGTAAATAGTGAAATACAGACCGAACTGGAAAAACTTCTCCTGCCCACGTTGAATCTGGGTACGAAGCTCTTCGGCATCTTCCAAGGCGGTTTCAAGCGCAGGATCCCGGACAATACCCTTTTCTTCGGCAATGCGGATAGAGGACTGCATCTGGGCAACTTTCTTCTTTAATACCGCCATGATAGCGGCCGAATCAATCGGATAAATAAACTGCGCGATATCCATCGTTACATCAAAATTAATGACCGGCGAGAGCCAGTTCGTATCAAGATAACGCGGATAGGAATGGACAAAAAAAGTTTGGGCGAACATACCCTCGATGCGCAACTTATTGTATTGAATCTCCATTGAGGATGGAGAAATAAGGTCACGGATAGTGGTCAACCCCTGTTGATAAACTTTTTCCGCCTCAATGAGCTGCTGTCTCTCAGCGGCCGTCGCCTTGTCGGTCGCGGCCTTTTTCGCAGCCTCAGCCGGCGGAAGAGGCTTCGGGACTTCGGGAGCACCGGCGGCCTTCCCCGCCTGAACGGCTTCCGCCGTTTTTGAAACAGCTTTCTTGCCAAAATCCAGGAACGAGAACATCCCCTTCTTCACGGACTGGAGTGTTGCCTCTTTTTTGTCGGAAGATGGAGACGCGGAAACGGGAGCAACGGTTGAGGTTGCCTGTGGAGGAACTTCCGTCACGGAAGGAGCAGTAATTGCGGCCACAGGACTCTTTTCCTCCGTTTTTGTTTCCAAAAGACCCGGCATGGAAGTTGAGGTAATCTGGACCGAAGGCTGCGGAGCCGACGGCGCAACAGGCGCGGGAACAGATGCAGGTGTCACCGAAGCGGTCGATACAATCGGCTCAGCCTGAACCGCCGGAGCGGGCTGCTGCTGGGGAGCTGTAACGGCCTGAGGCACGGGTGCTGTTGTCTGCACTGCCGAACCCTGCCTGGAAGAGGCCAAAAGTTTGGAAAAATCATCTGCCGGTGGTTGTGCCACAGTTGGAACAGGCTCAGGAGCAGATAATGAAGATGGCGTTGTCTGAGGAGTTGTTGAGGCAGAAACGGCGGCCACCGGAGAAACACCGCCCTCTGCGGCAACTCCAGGTGCGGACAACGGTTTAGCACTGGCCTTTTGTAGCCAAAGGGGCAAAGGAGCATCACCCTTGAGCGCCTCACCCACTTCCGCCTGGCTTGTGGGAGGAACCATTGTTCCGGCATCAGCAACCGGTTTGGAAGGAGTTCCCGACCCGGGCTGCTGAACACCAATAGAACCGGTATCTTTAGGCGTTCCCGCAAAATCCCCGTGAACCGGATCGTATCCCTGCTGAATGAGGGGAGCTCCCTTTTCTTCATGGGTCTGAAGCCCCTGTACCTGCTGCAACCAAGGCGGCAACTGTGACGACTGGGCAACGGGTTGTGCCCCAGCAGGAGCGGCGGATGAAGCAGCAGCCTGAACAACCTGAGCAGGCTGCGAAGGAGAGGCAGACTGTCCCGGCTGGGTCGGATTCTGATTTTGTGTGTTTTCGTCAGCCATGTTCCGAGAATTTTTGTTTTTAATATTCGGTTCTTTGAATTTCTTAATAGTATACCAAAAAACAGCCCATTCTTCAATAACCGTAAAGCAAAAAGTACTTTTTGATACTGTTTTTTTTACCCAATTATGATAAAGTACCGTTCGGCAAGAAACCAAAACCCTATTTTTTGTTTTTCCTATGGCCGAAAATCAAACTTCCCCGTCCAACGACGAACCTAAGAAAAAAGAGGGCGAAACATCCTCCGAGATGTTTAGTGATCACACATTGCGCAACATTTCTGACGAAATGCAAAGCTCATATTTGGACTACGCAATGAGCGTCATCGTTTCCCGCGCTCTCCCGGATGTTCGCGACGGACTCAAACCTGTTCACCGCCGCATTTTGTACGCCATGCACGACATTGGCTTAAAATCGACGGGGGCATTCCGCAAATCCGCCTATCTGGTAGGTGAAGTTCTCGGTAAATACCATCCCCACGGCGACGCACCGGTGTATGAATCCATGGTGCGTATGGCACAGGATTTTGCCATGCGATACACCCTGGTACGGGGTCAGGGGAACTTCGGTTCTATCGATGGAGACAGCGCAGCAGCAATGCGTTATACGGAAGCCAAAATGGAGAAAATTACGGAAGAAATGTTGAGCGACATCGAAAAAGAGACCGTAACTTGGCAGCCGAACTACGACGGCCGATTCCAGGAGCCAAGAGTTCTTCCGACAAAAATCCCCCAACTGCTGTTAAACGGAACACAGGGTATTGCGGTAGGTATGGCAACCTCCATTGCACCTCACAACCTTACTGAGATTCTTGAAGGGATCAACCACCTGATTCAACATCCCGAAGCTACGGTCGACGACCTGATGAAATACATCAAGGGCCCTGATTTCCCCACCGGTGGTATGATCTATGACATTAATGCCATAAAACAAGCCTACACCACGGGCCGCGGAGGCATCGTCATGCGGGCAAAAACCAGTATCGAGGAGAAAAAAGGCGGACGTTTTGAAATCATCATTCATGAACTCCCCTACCAGGTGAATAAATCCAACCGGGTGACAAAAATCGCCGAACTCGTCCGCGACAAAAAAATCATCGG
>JAYRRV010000215.1:0-4396 GCA_041909955.1 Candidatus Altimarinota bacterium | reverse complement strand
TGAACGGTTCCAGAAGCTCCAGCGATTTTTGGACCGCTGCGGCATTTTTGAGTCTCCTGGCGATTGATCCGTACATGGTCACGCATACGGGGTCGCCGTAATGCCGTTCAAGCAGCGGCAACGCTTTTTCAAGTTTTTCCGCATCGTTTGCGTCGCGGGCAATGGCAGCATAGGTTGTGAGGCACTCGGGGTCATCGAGTTTTGCTTCCAGTTTTTCCATGGCGGTGTCCAGGGGTTTCTGGTCCCTGGAGGCTCGGGCGAGTGAGGCAAAAGTGTTCAGGCGTTCGGCGTCGTTCAGGTTTCGTCCAAGTTTGGCGACCGCCTTTGCCATGGCTTCTTTGTCACCCAGTTTTTTGGCGGTCTGGGCGTATGAAACGAGCTCGTCGGTGAAGTCCAGGTACCGTTCGAGTTTTTTGAGCGCAAGTTCCATGTGGATCCGGTCGTCCAGTTTTCGGGCGATGGTGTTGTAGCAGATCATGTCTTCCCGGGTGAAGACCGTTGCCGAAGCTATTTTTTTCAAAGCCAGGGGGTACAGTTCTTTTTGGCGCAATCTGTGTGCAGCTTCGTAAAATTTCGCCGCGTAGACGGCCCTGCGGTGATTAATCATACCCATGGCATCGTAGAATTTCAGCTGCTGTTCGTCGTTGAGTGTTTCTCCGATGGCGATGACCTCCTCTTTGTCGTCTTTGACGGCGGCGTTGGTCATTCTTTCCAGCATATCTTCTTTGAGTTCCAGGCCGAATCTTCGTTCAAAAATCATTGCGTATGTATCCGTTTCCCGGAGTTCGGGGATGGTTTTGCGGATCTTGGCGCGGGACCGTCCGATCAGACCGGCTGCCTGATTTCTGCTCACCTGGTTGATGAGGTGCCGGAGTTCGTCCAGTTTGGCTGTGTAATCTTCGTCGTCCGTTTTGCCTTCTTCAATGATTCCCATGAGGCAGAGGCGGAAGTGGTTTTTTATCCGCATAAAACGGCGTTCAAGCCACTCTTGGCCATGTGTTTCAATGGTTTCGAGCTGCCTTTCAAACCCCCTGCGGCACTCTTCCGTTGATGTCCGGTCGGAAATGACATTTTCCAATAATCCTTCCAGTTCGTTGAGATCCATACAGAGACATAAAAAAAACGGATGGAAAGCGAGCCTACAAGAATATTCTTATTCTGTCAAGTATTCTTATGGGGGTCAGGCTTTCGGGAAACCGATCTTTTTGAGCATCTTCTGTAACTGGAAGACGGGGAGTCCTATTACATTGTTGTAGTCGCCCTCGATTTTCCGGACCATTTTTCCTCCTTCGCCCTCTATGCTGAAGGCTCCGGAAATCTGCAGGGCTTCGTCGTGGTGGGCAAGGGTGTGAATCTCCGTTTGGGACATTTTTTTGATTTTCAGTTTGGTGAGGACGTGTTCCTCGAGTTCTTTGGTAATTTCTCCTTCGTTGCCGGTTTGAATGACCGCGATGCCGCTGTGGACTTTAATGGTTTTCCCGCTCATGGATCTGATGATGTTTTCGGCTTCACGGCGGGTGTCCGGCTTGCCGATTTTTATCCGGCCGACAGTTATGAAGGTATCCGCGCCGATGATGACGGAGTCGGGGAATTTTTTGGCGATGTATCTGGCTTTTTCCAGCGCAAGATGTTTGGCGAGTTTGCCCGGGTCTTTGAAGGCCGCCATGTCTTCTTCGTAGCCGCTGGTGTGGCATTCAAAAGGCAGGCCGAGCTCTTCCATGAGTTTGCGGCGGGCTTTGGACTGCGAGGCGAGGATGAGTGTGGGGGTGGAGGGTGTGCGGGGCATTGACATTATGTAGAAATTATGCTATTACTTGTATCGTATAATATAATGAACTTTGTATGAATTCGAAACTGAATGTATTGGCCGCCGTAGCATTGACCGGCTGCGTAAGTAATACTCCAAAATTAGTAGCTCCTGAAACTGATCAGAAAAGTGTTGTTTCTACAGTACAGTTAGAAGTTGCATCTCTTAGAAGTCGAATGCACTCTGTTTTAAGAGAAGAAAGGATACAAAAATTCATTAATCCGGTTGATGTGAAATCTCCGAAAGAAATTTCAGAATTGAAGTCTCAGCTTGCACTCTATGTAGAGGATTATAAGAAAAAATTCGAAGAAATGATAGATACGCCTGGTATGGTTGCGTTCATGGAAGATGCTGTATGTAAAGGTAGGGGTTTTCTTCCACCAGCACGTAATAATGCAATAAAAGATAATCAAATGACCCCCAATTTAGTGTTTGATCTTGAAGAAAAGGTAAAAGAAAATCCATGGTTTCAGTCGGTGTGCCCTGATGATACCAGCCACATTCATTTTCAAGCTCCTGATGGCTGTTTCCAGGAACAGATCCCTCACTTTTTAACTCCTGCAGAGGTCACTGCTTTTTATAAGGGAGCGGTTGATTTGTGGCATGATTATAATTCTTGCATTTCTCGAGCCAAGGAGCATACTGATCATCCAGTGAATGTTATTGAGTGATCAGTAAAAAATGCTTTTTCGAGTAACTCGTTTTAGCGGTAGTTCTTTTGTCCGTATCTCTCGTCGAGGATTTTGAAGAGTTTTTCAAACTCCTCGGGGTGGTCCACGAAGTTGATTTTTTTGGAGCTGATCATTTTTTCAAGTTTTTTGAACGGGACGAATTGTACTTCATCGACCTCTTCTTTTTGCAGTTTAAGTCCGACAATATCAAGATTCATCGGCAAGAGGTACACATCGTTGATGTGGTTGCTGAGGTAGGTTCCGTTGTTGAGCACGCATTGGTGTTTGACGGTGAAGAGGTATTCGGCGTTTGCCGGATCGACGTTTATTCCGAGTTCTTCAGCTGTTTCTTTTGCTACAGTAGCAGGGGAGTCGTCACCAGCGATGATGTGCCCGGCCACGGAAATGTGCCACATTCCGGGGTGCGCTTTTAAATTCGCCGCTCTTTTTTGAATGAGCAGTTCGTGTTTGGAATTGATGATCCAGACGTGCACGGTTTTATGCCAGTCGCCGTCGCGGTGAGCTTCCGAACGCTCTTTTATTTTTCCGGTCGGGTTGCCGTGTTCGTCGGTAATGTCGAAGTTTTCCATGCTAGAGCGATGCAACGAACGCCTTTATTTTGTTGAGACCCTGCACAATCATCTCTTCCGAAGAAACGTAGGAGAACCGGACGAAGTCGTCGCCGTAGAGTCCGAAGACCGTTCCGGGGAGAATGAGGACGTGGGCTTCTTTCATGACACGGTCGCAGAATTCGGCGGCGGATATATTCAGTTTATCAAGGATCTGTCGTACGTTCACCATCAGGTAAAACGCGCCCTTGGGGGAGTGGCATTTCATTCCGGGGATTTCGTTGACCATGGAAACCATGATGTCGCGTCTTTTTTTGTACTCTTTGAGCATTTCGTCGACGGCGCTTTTGGTTTTTTCGCCGGTGAGCGCTTCGAGGGCGGCGTACTGGGCCGCCGTGTTCACGCAGGAGATGTCGTTGCACGCCAGCTGTTCCAGGTATTTGGCCATCTGTGCGTTTTTGGTGAGCGCCCAGCCGATGCGGTAGCCGGTCATCGCGTACGTTTTGGAGGCTCCGTTGAGGAGAACGGTCCTTTCCGCCATGCCAGGCATGCCGCTGATGGAAACGTGTTCGCCTTCGTGGATCATTTCGTTGTAGATTTCGTCCGACAGCACCCAGAGGTCGTGCTTCACCGCGATTTGCGCGATTTTTTGGATGAGGTCCCTGGAGAAAACGCCCCCGGTGGGGTTTTGGGGAGAGTTGAGAATGATGAGTTTTGTGCGGGGCGTGATTTTGGATTCCAGTTCTTCCGCGCTGAAGTTGAAGCCGTTCTCTTCCTTGAGCTGGATTGGCACCACTTTCCCTCCCAGATATTCCGTGACCGATCCGTAAATGGGATAGGAAGGGTTCGGGACGATCACTTCGTCGCCCTCGTCGATCAATGCGTTGATGGTGTAGAACATCACCGGTTTTCCTCCGGCGACCACGATGACGTCTTCCTGCGCGTAGGGGACACCCGTATATTTTTCGGTGGATTTCGCGATGGCTTCCCGTAACTGGGGGATTCCCGGCGTGGCGGTGTAGTGGGTCTGGTTGTCTTTGATGGCTTTTATGGCCGCTTCGTTGATGTTTTCAGGCGTGTTGAAAGCCGGTTCTCCGATCTGCAGGTAGATGAGTTTTTCTCCTTTTGGGGCGAGCACTTCCTGTTCAAATTTTTTTGCTTTGCCAATAACCGAGAATGCGTTTTCCGTCCCGAGGTTCGGCATTCTTTTCGAAAATGGTTTCATGTTGTTGTCTTTAGAAGATAAAACAAGGTGTGATTATTTTCGGTTCAGTATTGTTTTACGATGCGCCAGGGAGATGGGCTCTCCAGACAAACGCTACGGCGGTTCGCTTCGGCTACCATGTACG
>JAYRRV010000214.1:0-4550 GCA_041909955.1 Candidatus Altimarinota bacterium | reverse complement strand
TATAAAATAATATTACTTTTTAGTCAATAGCCTTACGGGGCGGAACCATGAAAGGAATTTTGTTCATCATTTCGGGACCGTCGGGCGTTGGGAAGGGAACGGTCATTCGTGCCCTCAAGGAAAAGTATCCCCGGTTTGTTTTTCCAATTTCGCATACCACGAGGGCCATCCGTCCCGGGGAAAAGGACGGCGAGGTGTATCATTTTATCGGTGAGGAAAAGTTTAAATCCGAAATCGATAAAGGAAATTTTTTGGAATGGGCCCAGGTCCATAAGAAGGACTATTACGGGACGTTGAAGAAACCGATTATCGACGCTTTGAAAGCTGGGAAAATCGTAGTGAGGGAGGTGGATGTTCAGGGGTTTCATTCAATCCGGAAGGTAATGCCAGCGGAAAATCTTGTGACCATTTTTCTCAAGGCGGAAAGTCCGGAAAAACTCCTGGAGCGTATTGCGAAGAGAGGCAAACTCCCCGAAGAGGAGTTGCATCGCCGTATGGAAAGCGCCCAACGTGAAATGGCCGCCGCCGACCTTTTTGATCATCAGATCTGGAGTCTTGAAAACAAAATCCCTCAGTGTGTCGCGGACGTTGAAAAAGTTATCCTGGACTGTGCCGCAAAAGCGGGCTTGAAGGTTTAGCGATGTTTCGGTACAATCCCGTTGCGTCCGTCTGGATCGATGGTGCGGGCGTATGTGTTGGGGATTCGCCAAGTGGTAAGGCAGCGCCCTCTGGAGGCGCCATTCGGGGGTTCGAATCCCTCATCCCCAGCCAATCTTTCTATCCGCGCAGAATTTCGTTCAGGAGCTCTTTGACTCCCGTTCTTTTTTCCGAGGAGTAGGGGATCACTTTGTGGCCGCCCACCGCTTCCTGGATTTTTTTCATTTGTCTGTCGTAGTCTGATTTTTTTATTTTGTCGGTTTTATTCGCGACGACGACAATGTCCTTCTGTCCGTCCTCCAGGCAGCGGAGCATATCCAGGTCCTGTTCGGTGAGGCCGGTGTGGGCGTCAATGATGAACACGACCTTTTCCTGCTCGTACTCCGATTCAAAAAGATACCAGTTGATGAGGAGGGCGAGCTGCTTTCGTTCTTTCCCCGAGAGCATGGCGAATCCGTACCCGGGCAGATCGATGAAATAGTAATTTTTGTTTATTAAAAATATGTTTATCTGCTGGGTGCGTCCGGGAAAAGAACTGGTTTTGGCCAGGTCTTTCTGTTTGGTCAGTGAGTTGATGACGCTGGATTTTCCCACATTGGAGCGGCCGATAAAGGCGATCTGAAGCTTGTCCTCCTCCAGGATCTCGTTGGGGGCCACCACTCCCTTGATGAATTTTGCCGATCGTATTTCCATGTGTGCATCATAACAGGGTTTTTTGAAATATCGACATCTTAAAATCCGCCGTAACAGTGAGCTCTTGCTTCTGCGACAGGAGCGCTTTTTTTTCTTCCTTCAGGCTCCAGACATAAGGGGTCATTCCGATCAGGCTTTCGATATCACGGACGTTCTTGAGGTCGATCTGGTATTTTACCCCGTGTGTTTGAATATGCTTCATGTCCGGATGCGAGGAAAAGTCCGGAGGGTTTCCCTTTCCTTGAGGTTCGAAAGTATCGTAGATCAGTCCGGCGAGTTCCTTGAGATGTTCGGTACCCGCCCGAACGACCATCAATTTCCCTCCTGGTTTCAGGACTCTCGTTACTTCGGCCGGGTCGAAGGGTGAAAAAATGGAAAAAATACCTTCAAACGATTCATTGAGATACGGGAGCTGGAAGTTGCTTCCCACACACCATTGGATTCGAGAATCTCTTTTGGCCGCTTTTTGAACGGCGGTTTTGGAAATATCGATGCCCCACAATTGTATTTCGTTCAGCAGTTTCTGGAGTCTGGCAGCGTAATATCCTTCCCCGCAGCCAAGATCCAGGATATTTATTTCCCTATTCTTTTTTCCGGGTAAAGTCTCGTCCCGGATTTCCGAGACTATTTCATTGAGCTTGTCCGACAACGGATCGTAATAGCCGCGATCCAAAAAGTATTTCCTGTTTTCCACCATCTCTTTGTTGTCCCCGGGGTCGCCGGTTCTTTTTTGGTTGGCCAGAAGCAGGTTTACATATCCACTTTGAGCGATGTCGAATGAGTGTTTTTGGGTGCAGCCAAAGGAGCCTTCCGTTTTCTTGAGTTCTCGGCCGCATACGGGGCATTGATAGATCGTGTTCATCTGGGCTTGGTTTATGCGGTCATCCGGAGTCTTCGGTAGGCTATTTCGATGGTCGACAGCATAAAGCCGATGTAGAACAGTCCCGTCGTGCAGGCCTGAAGTATTGCGTGAGGGCTGAGAATCGTTAATGCGATGCCGGTGATGACGGTGCTCAGGCAAAGGCCGTAGGTGGAGTGAAGTTTCATGCGTGACGGCTTCCATGCGGTGTAGGTTGTGAAGGCGATGCTCATGATTGCCATCGCAATGTGGAAAGTGAGAAACATTCAGTGTGTAGGTTATGTCGGAACTTTGCGGACAGCATGGTATCACGGCTTTGCGGGTTTGGAAATGGACATGCTTGCAAACTCGTTTGCGGCGTGGCATGCTCGGTTTAACACTTCATCATAAAATATGTGTTTTTCCGCTCCGGCCAGTTTTGTTGCGGGCGCGTCGTTGACCGCAATGGGCAGGGTTACCGTGAAAAAGGCAAAGAATAAATTTGAACTTCCCTTTGCCCTCATTCCTTTGTTTTTCGGCATACAACAGCTGATTGAAGGGTTTGTCTGGATCTCTTTTGGTTCCGCAGTGTTACATGCCGTGGCAACGTACGCCTTTGTGATGTTTTCCCACGTACTTTGGCCCATGTGGGTTCCTTTTTCGGTCATGCTTTTGGAATATGACAAGGTGAGAAGAAAGATTCTGGTCCTTTTCCTGGGTGTGGGGCTCACGGTCGGGCTTTCTCAGTTCTATTATGTGCTGACGACTCCGGTGACTTCCTTCATATCCCAGAACAGTATCGTTTACAATATCGTGTATTCCGTTCCGAGTTCGTTCGGTACCCTGATGATATTTCTGTACCTGGTGGCGACCTGCATGAGCTGCGCCGTATCAAGTCATCGCATGGTGAAGTTTTTTGCCTTCTGCCTGTTTGTTTCCTTTGTCATCGCGTACCGTTTTTACAGCGTGAGTTGTTTTTCGGTATGGTGCTTTTTCGCCGCGATTCTGAGTCTGATCATTTTTCTGCAGTTTCATCTGAAAAATAACTCTCCTGCCAGGGAACACTCTCTCGCATAGCATTTTTCCGCGGGGGGGGGTAAACTGTGGCTGTTTTTTTATTATTAACCCATCGTCATGAAAGCTTTTCGTTCGTTTCTTTTGTTGATTACCGTTACCGGAACATTGTTTGCCGGCTGTGCCGGAAGCGATGAATCCCCGTTGGCGAATACCACTGTTCCGACTCAGCAGCCTGCTTCATCAGTCGACTCTTCAGCGTCACTTTCCGTTACCGCTGCAAGTCAGCAGGAGGGGTCTTCCCAGCAGGCAGAGGTGAAGTTGTATACCGCCGCAGAAGTTGCGGCTCACAAAACTCCCGACGACTGCTGGTTTATCATTCACGGTAAAGTGTATAACGTGAGCGGAAGCGGAGACAAACATCCGGGTGGTGAGAGTATCTATCAAGGCTGTGGCATAGATGCAACTCAGCTTTTTGAGACGCGTCCAATGGGTTCAGGCACTCCTCATTCCGAAAAAGCACGGGAATATATGGCAGGTTCCTACATTGGTGATCTGAAGATTTAGTTTTTCGCATGGTTCCTGAACTTAAAAGCCTTTTGGATAAGGCGCATATCAGCTTGATCCTGGACGGCTACGACGCCCTTTTTTCGGATTTTGATCCCAGGCCGTATCCTGAGAGGGCGATTTCGGACGACTTTTTGCTGGAGGCGAAGCGTGCGATCCGTGAGGCGGAACCCGGTACTCTGGAGATGCGGTTTTTGATCCCCAAACACCTGAAAAACGCCCATGAAGAGGAGATTATCAGGGAACGCCTTCATCGTTACTTCCACAAGCAGTCTTTGCAGATCTCGAAGGAAACCAGGGGGCTCGTGCGGAACGGGGTGTTGCTGGCCCTTCTGGGGTTTGTGTTGATGTTCCTGTCCTCGTATATTGCCCATCAACCTGTACAGACGTTGTTGCTTGAGTTCGTCCGGGTGGTCATGGAACCCTCCGGATGGTTTTTGGTGTGGTACGGGTGCGACCAGATTTTCTATGATGCCAGATCCAAAAAACCGGAACTGGAGTTCAGTCGAAAAATGTCCAGGTCGGAGATCCGTTTTGATTCTTATTAAGATTTTATGCCGCTGGTACAAAAGCATTGTGTTTCCTGCGATGGTGGTATGCAGGCGATCCCAAAACGTCTAGCCCAGGACTTTCACAAGGAAATTCCCGAGTGGACACTTCACCAGAAGTCGATTGAACGGGAGTTCCGTTTTAAGAATTTCAAGGAGTCGATGGCTTTTGTGGCAAAGGTCGCCGCCCTTTCCGAAGAAGAAGGACACCATCCCGATATGTCGATTTTTTA
>JAYRRV010000213.1:0-7770 GCA_041909955.1 Candidatus Altimarinota bacterium | reverse complement strand
TCCCGTTACTCAACATCGGCGATTCTGTCAGCATTGACGGAGCATGCCTGACCGTCGTACGGAAAGAGAACGAACACTTTGACGTTGAAGCCATTCCGGAAACGCTCGACCGAACGATCTGCAAGCATTACCAGGAAGGATCCTTGGTGAATCTTGAGCCGGCTATGCAAATGACCGATAGGTTTCACGGGCATATGGTTACGGGTCACGTGGATTTCACAGGAAAGGCACAATACGAAAAAACTGGAGATAAAGCAGTGCAGCTGCGAGTCGAATTTGGACCTGAATACGCAAAATACTTTGCGCTGAAGGGATCAGTGACCATCAACGGGGTAAGCCTCACCATAACCAAACTGCTCACGAAAAGTTTTGAAGTTGACATCATTCCCCATACACGCAAAAACACGAATCTTGAGGTCAAGGAGGATCTAAACAAGGATTTTGAAGTCAACGTGGAAATAGATCTGATCGCCAGATATCTGGAAAACCTGCTGAACGCCAAAGAAGGTGAATCCAACTACTTCTTTCTCAAAGAGCGGGGTTTCATCTAAAATGTAATCGCACCCCAGGAATATTCCATTTTCTACAAACATGAAAAGCTCCAAGTCCGTACCCCAGAAACTCAATGGAAAACCTTATAAGTTCGCAATAATCCTCTCCAGATATAATGACGATATTGGAAAGGAACTCCTCAAGAATACCCAGCAAACACTGCTCAAACTCGGTACCAAGGAAAAAAACATCGATCTTTTCCGCGTTCCGGGGGCACTGGAGATTCCCGTAACTGCAAACGCCCTGGCCCTAAAAAACAAATACGACGCCATTGTCTGTCTTGGAGTCATCATAAGAGGAGAAACTCCGCACTTTGACGTGGTGGCAAACGAATGTTACCGGGGGTTGATGGACATCAGCCTCTGTAGCGACACCCCCATCATTTTCGGTGTACTCACCGCCAATAACGTAAAACAGGCCAAAGACCGTGCCGCCAAAAGCAAACTGAACAAAGGAAAAGAGTATGCAGAAGCCGCCGTCGAAATGGCGATGCTCCTCCAACGATAAACTGGAAATTGTCGGGATGTGCCGCTACAATGGACGCAGCATTAATCTTAACGTTTCAGCGTATGAATATCCGCAAATTCCAAAACGCGAACCTCAAAGGAAAACGCGTTCTTTTACGAGTGGACTTTAACGTCCCGATGAAAAACGGCAAAGTGAGCGAAGACACCAGAATTGTCCAGACGCTCCCGACGATCAAATATTTACTAAAGCAAAACTCCAAGCTGATCATCTGCTCCCACCTCGGACGCCCCGAGGGAAAAGTTGTTGACGCTATGAGAATGAAGGCCGCAGCAGTACACATGGGGAAACTTCTCAAAAAACCGGTACAGATCATGAAAGAATGTACGGGCCCCAAAGTCGAGAAAGCGGCCGCCGCACTCAAACCCGGACAAATCCTGTTCCTTGAAAACCTCCGCTTCCACATCGGCGAGGAAAAAAACGACCCGGCCTTCGCCAAAAAACTTGCCGGACTTGCCGAAGTTTTTGTAAGCGACTCTTTTGCAACCGCACACCGCGCCCACGCATCAACGGCCGGGGTATGCAAATACCTGCCGAGCTACGCCGGATTCCTGATGCAGCACGAAGTTGAGGAGCTGACCGCCCTGACCCAGAAACCCTCAAAACCGCTCACCATCATCATTGGCGGGGCCAAAATCGACACCAAGATCGGGATCATGGAAAACTTTTTGGGAAAGGCCAACAACTTTCTCGTTGGGGGCGGTCTGGCAAATACTTTCCTGGCAGCTGAAGGTTTCAATGTCGGTAAATCACTCTATGAAGCCAACAAACTTGAAGTAGCCCAGGACACGCTACTGGCAGCCGAACAGCTTCACGTTAATTTTATACTTCCGGAAGATGTTATTGTGGCGGACGAAATCAAGGATGATGCTCAAACTTTGGATATTCCGGCGGAAGACGTTATCGGTGAAATGAAAATCCTGGATATCGGCACGAAAACCATCAAGAAATTCGCGGATGTCATCAAACAATCCAAGACCGTAATCTGGAACGGCCCCCTGGGGCTCTCGGAAATGAAACCCTTCAGCCGTGGAACCGCAGTCATTGCCCAGACTCTTGTCTGGTCGAAAGGCGTCAAAAGCATCCTCGGCGGAGGCGATACCATAGAAGCGGTCAAACGCCTGGGATTCAAGGAAGAACACTTCACCTTTGTTTCAACGGGCGGTGGAGCCATGCTCGAATTCCTGGAAGGGAAAAAGCTTCCGGGAGTGGAAGTACTGGTTGGCAAAGATAAAGCTCCCTTACCAAAAAATGCTCAAAAAAACGTAATAAAAAGCAAAAAATCTACCAAAAAGAAGGTAATAAGGAAAACTGTCAGAAAAGCAAAGCCTGATAAAAAAAAGATCGTCCGAAAGCCGAAAAAAGCGGAAAAGACGGCAAAACGAAAAGTTACCGCAAAAAAGAAATCAACCAAAAAACGGCGATAACAACGATTATGCAAAAACGGGCATTTCTCATCCACGGCTGGGGCGGAAGACCCGACGGCGGATTCCGTCCATGGCTTAAAAAAGAGCTGGAATCCCATGGTTACCATGTGGAGGCCCTTGCCATGCCCGACTCCGACACACCGGTGATCGGGAAATGGGTCCCCTATTTAGGGGCCAATATTCCAACTCCCGACGAAAACACCGTACTGGTCGGCCACAGCCTGGGAGCAACCGCGTTAGTAATGTACCTGGAAAAACTTCCCGAAAACGTGCGAATCGGGAAAGTTATCCTCGTTGCGGGAGCTTTCAACAAAATCACAGGACACGACACCCCCGAACAGCAAAAACTGGCCAAACCCTGGCTAGAAACTCCTATAAACTATGAGAAAATCAGTCGTTCGGCAAAATCCATCACTGCATTCTTTTCGAACAATGACCCTTGGGTGCCATTAAGAGAAAACTCAGAAGTGGCCAAAAAACTTCACGCTAAAATCATCGTTGAACACAACATGGCTCACTACAACGAAGACGCCGGAATTAAGGAAGTTCCGGGCATATTGAACGAAATTCTTGCAGATTAAGCTTTAGGGGCGGCCGGCGGAAGCTTTTTCCTGACGGGTTTCGACGGAAGCGCTTCACCCGTAATTGCTGGCAAAGACTTTACCTCACCAGTCACCTTTTTAGGCTCCTTCTCATCCCCTTCACCTATCGTGGCACCCTCGCTCCAGCGTCGAATCTTGTCTTCGACGATTTCACGGTGGGTGGAATATCTTTCACGGGAAAGCTTGATGACCTTTTCACGGCGGCCTTCTTCAAGTTCCAGACGGGGCGGAGGTAAAGTATCGAACGAGAAGGTCTTGGAAGGCATACCGTCAATAAGCAGGCGGGAATATGCGGTATATTTGCTCAAAGCGACCAAATCGTTCGGAAGTACCTCTTCACCGTACTGACCGCTCAAATATTCAGCATCGTCGAAACCGACCTGGAAGGAAAGAATGGTACCGACGTTGCCGAACACCGCATCGCGAACCTCTTCAGGCATCTGGGCAATATACTGGTTCGCCATGGTCAGATTCAGTTTATATTTTCGAGCCTCCGAAAGAATCGTGGCAAAAGAGTCCGTGGCAAAGTTCTGGAACTCATCCACGTAGAGGTAAAAATCGGTGCGTTCGCTTTCCGGAACGTTCGCACGACTCATGGCATCGAGCTGGAACTTGGTAATGATCATGGAACCCAGGAGCGAAGATGTATCTTCACCAATCTTACCTTTGGAAAGATTCACGATGATGATCTTCTTATGGTCCATGGCAAAACGCAGGTCCAGCGTACTCTTGGGCTGACCGAGAATGTTGCGAATAATCGGAGAGGAAAGAAACTGCCCTACTTTGTTCAGAATAGGAGAAATAGCCTCAATCCTGTTCTTTGGATCCATCTTTTCAAACTCGTTGATCCAGAAACTTTTAACGATTGGGTCGGTGATCTTTCGAACAACACGCCCTCGGAAATCCCTGTCCTGGAGCACGCGGGGAATGCCAAGCATCGTCGTATTCGGATACTCTAAAAGAGACAGGATCGTGTTTCTCAATATATGTTCCAGACGCGGCCCCCAGCTCTCGCCGTAAATTTTCTTAAATATGCCAACCAAACCGGAACATACGATTGTATTCAGCGCCGGATCGATATTTTCAAGCATATTGAATGCAACCGGATAATCACGGTCGGAAGGATCAAACAACACCACATCGTTCGTGCGGTGCGAAGGAACAAAATTCAAAACCGCGTCGGCCAGATCACCATGGGGATCAACCACGCCAACCCCCTTACCCGCCTGAATATCGGAAAATATCATGTTTTCCAGAAGCGTGGACTTACCCATACCCGTCTTACCAATAATGTAAATGTGACGGCGTCTATCCAGGGTCTTGATCCCGAATTCCTGGTTGCTTCCGCGAAAATTCGTTTTTCCGAGCATCGTAAAATCCGCTTCCGGAACATCTTTTTGAGTTGGCAGATCATTGGGAGGTTCAACCTTTTTGGAGCGGACCCAATAAATGTTCGGGGTGGCAACAGTGACGTTGGGCAAATGATAAATCGTCGCAAGCTCCTCGATGTTCAAAACAAACGGACGGTGCATTTCACGTCTGCGATAAGCCTCAACGATAGACTCATTCTGGACTATTTTCTCAATATGGAAACCGTTCAAATGGGGAATATTGAACTGCTTAAAAGAACCTGCTATTTCACGAAGTTTCAAAAGTGCCGTATCGGAGTTTTTGTCCTTCGGCACATAAACAATGCGGATATTCGCTTCATACAATAGTTTGCCGACTTTATCGATGGCGGCGACCATGATCGTTTCCTTTTCATGGGACTTAGAAATCTGCTCTTCGACCTCTTCCCCTCCCCCATGTTCCGCGGAATCCATCACCGCCGTCCCGGAAAAAACACCCTGGAACCACATTCCCCAATAAAACGGAAAAAATATGGTTCTCATAAGCTTGCTTCTGGTGCAAAAAGCGCGGGCATAAGCTTTCTGAAGGGAATCGATATTCAAAAAGATCCCTTTCTTCAAAATACGGATGCACTTCACAAAAACCATGCGCCACTTTTCCTTCATCGGACGCACGATAATCTGAATCCATGCCTGCTCGTCGATATCGTTCATCTTTGCCAGGGTCGCCGTGATCCCCGCAAGGGTATCCAGGGAAACCTTGGCCTTTTTGTCTTCAAACTGGGGATACCGCTTGATCGGAAAAATATCGGGATCCGCCAAAGTCAGCTCCAGACCAACCGCAGGGCGGAACTGATCGATTTTGAAAAACTTATCCTGAATATGCTCCTTCATGGCCGGAGTTTTGTCTGTGGCAACAAGTACCCTGCCCCCTTCAGCAGCAGGAGACTTTTCGGGAGACTGAATCTCCACCTCACTCGGTAAGGCGTAATCCTCAACCTCAACAATCTCAACATTGGGATATTGGGCGTAGATCTGGCCTTCGACAAGATTACGAAGCTTTGAGGGGAAATGAACAAAAAAACGTATGCTCCTGCCAATATTAGCGATTTCAAAACTCACCTGGTCCTGGTTATACCCCTTCAACCGTTCCCAAAACGTTATCTTTCGAGCTATCCCATGAATAGTGGAAAAAATCTGTTCGGCGACAATCGGTCCGGTCTCGTTATCCTTGGCCACTCGAACGGAAAGAACCGTTGTAGGCTCCTTAGCCACACGTCGTTTTTGCCTTGAACGTATAAAAAGCTCCAACAGAACAAGAAACAGCACATAAACGACAACACCCGCAATCAGCCACAACAGAATGTCCAAGAGATCCATACGTCAAAAAACTTAGTATTTCGGGAAAATTATAGCCAAAACAGAGCGGAAAAGCGAATCAAAGCGTATCCAGATATCTCTGAAGAATAATGGTTGCCGCAAACTCATCGTCATGTCCGTGACGTCCCGAGTCCCGTTGCAACTTCTGAGCCTGAAATGAGGAATATGATTCATCGATAAAACTCATGGGAATATCCTTGAAGTATAAGCCAAGTTTCTCAGCAAAATTACGAACCCTATGGGCGGATTCACCTTCCTCCCCCTCATCATTCAAGGGCAGACCGAAAACGAACTCGGATACATGCTCTTCGGAGCACAAATCTTCAAGTTTACGAATC
Source organism: Candidatus Altimarinota bacterium (assembly GCA_041909955.1). Taxonomy (GTDB): domain Bacteria; phylum Patescibacteriota; class Gracilibacteria; order UBA1369; family UBA1369; genus PALSA-1335. The sequence goes on along the minus strand of JAYRRV010000213.1, from coordinate 1,597 downwards.
AAGGCATCAAAACCTTTGGAACGGTCTATGATTCCTCTTCCAAAAGCCAAAAGCCTGGCGTCATCGCTGACCGCCAGGCCGATTTTGGTAGTTCCGTAATCAATGGCTAATATTTTACCTTTCACCAATTGCTCGAAGAGAAGATATAAAATCTGTTATTTTTCAGCCTTCACCTCAAGCGTGAATTTCCCCTCAACCCCTTCAGCCAAACGAACAGGGACTTCGTAGATGCCGGCAACCTTGATATGCTCGGAAAGGAGTAAATGCTGTTTTTCCAGACGCACATTCAAACGCTCCTCCAAAGCCGACAAAATCTCCTTCTCGGTAATAGAACCATAGAGTTTATCCCCTTTCGCTTTGGCCTTGATAACGATCTTTAAACCTTTGAGTTTGGACTTGATTTCGCCAGCCTGCTCGATGACACGCTCATGCTGAACAACCTCGCGCTTACGCATCTCCTCGGCCTGTTTAACCTTAGCTCCGGTAGCTATCTCCGCCAAATTGCGAGGCAAAAGATAGTTAAGGTAATAACCATCCTTGACGTTTTTTAAATCACCCTTTTTCCCAAGACTCGGGACATTTTGCTTCAAAATAACCTGCATGGTTCAAGATATTAATAAATAATGATTGATCAAATTGTACTCAAGCACACCCGAAAAAGCAAAGCGACCACCGTTACTGGCAAACCACGCACCACTGGGCCACTGCGGAAAACCTGTCGCTCGGGAAAGCGAGATTCTGCAAAGTGATTCCCTGCACCTTGCCATCGGTGGCAAGGGTGTATCTTGGTCGGTACAAAAAGACTGCAGGAACATCGTCGGCAATAACCTTTGCGAGCAGTTTGTTATACTTATCCTTCTCCGCCGGATCAAAGGTATCACGAATCTTTTCAATGAGCTGATCGGCACCAAAACTCCTGTAATTGGAGAGATTCAAACCTTTAGGAGTAGCCTGACTTGAATGCCAGTAAGAATACGTGTCCTGGTTGTAACCAAGACTCTGCCCCGCCAACGCCATATCGTAGTCTCGCCCCTGCAAACGCTGCAAATAGGTATCTCCGTCAACCATCTGGATATCGATGATAATACCAAGCTGCTCCCACTGAGACTTCAAAAAAGCCGTCGTCTTTTCGGTTTCTTCCGCAAGGGCAGACCCCGGGTCATACGCCCGAGCAAGCAAAATAAACTTGAGCTGCTTCCCGTTTTTATCAACACGAACCGGCTTTGAGGATTGTTGAACCTGCTGCGTACCAACAACTTGCTGAGTGGAAGAAACCTGCTCCACCTGCTGGGACTGATGTTGTGTTTGTGTTGCTGCCACGGCCTGCTGGGAGGAAGAAACCTGCTGCGTACCCGTGAACTGCTGTGGAGAGGAAATCTGCTGCGTCGCCGCGACCTGCTGAAGCTGGGTCTTTACAATCTTATAGCCAGCGTCATAGAACGCCCCCTTGGCCTCATCCAAATTGGGTTTATAAATCCAGTCCTGCTGATTGAGATCAAGCAAAGGAGTATCGACCTCTATCTTGTCCGAAAACTGTTTCACAAGCTGCTGCTTATCGAGAGCCTTCATCAACCCCACACGCACCTTATCATTCTTG
>JAYRRV010000212.1:0-5335 GCA_041909955.1 Candidatus Altimarinota bacterium | reverse complement strand
CCGAAAGCTTTCATGGGGATAAAGCTATAGAAGGCCGAGTGAGGCGCTTTGAGATCGGCACCCGGAAAAAGTTCGTTGAAGGTGTTTGTGAACACGTCGCGGCGGTGCTTCATCTCTTTGTTGATTTCCCGTGTGATTTTGTGGGCTTTTTCCAGCGCCGCGATGGCGGCCCACTGGCTGATGATGCTGGTTCCGGTGATGCTCTGGCCCTGCAGGGTGACGAGTTTTTTGGTGATTTCCTCCGGTGCAAACACCATGCCCACCCGCCAGCCGGTCATGCCGAAATTCTTGCTGCAGCTCTGGATCACGACTACGTGGTTGCTGTGGTCCCAGAACGAGCCGCATGAGGTGTACTCTTTCCCGTCGTAGGTGAGGCCGCTGTACACTTCGTCAGACATGACGATGATGTTTTTCTCTTTGCAGATTTCCAGAATGGATTTGAGCTCTTTTTCGGTATACAGGACGCCCGTGGGGTTGGACCCGTTGTTCAGGATGAGCATTTTTGTTTTGGCGCTTGCTGCTGCGGCTATTTGTTCGGGCTGAACTTTCCAGTGTTTCGTTTCTTCCGTCTGGACGATCACCGGCCGTCCCCCAAAAAGGGAGACCATCGGCGGGTAGGAAACCCAGTACGGCGAAATGACGATGACTTCGTCGCCGTCGTTGAGCAGGGCCTGTAAAAGCAGGTAGATGCCGAATTTTCCGCCGCAGCTGATGAGGGTGTTTTTGACCTCGTAATTCGTTTTGTAGAGGTCGTTCATCCACTGCGACGCGCGGGTACGGAGTTCGTCGATTCCGGCAACCGGGGGATACAGCGTCTGGCCGTTTTCCATGGCCCAGTCTACGGTTTCCTTGAGGTACTGCGCGGTGTTCATGATCGGTTCTCCGGCGGACAAGTTATACACGCGCTGACCTGCTTTTTTCTTCTGCTGCGCAATCGTGTTTATCGTTACCGTCGCGGATGGCGGAATGTGGACTTTGGAGGAAAAGAGGTCTTTCATAAAAGTGAATCCAGAATATTTCTGAATTCACTTTATCACGCGTTCTATGGGTGAAGCAAAATGCTTATCCTTGAAGGGAGCCTTTTTGCCAAGGCTGTTCCTCCAGAACAGGTTTGAAGTCGTCAGTGGCACTATTTCTCGTGGCGATTAGACGATGTGCAACAGTTGTCCATTTTCCATCCACGACCTGTTGTCGTAATTCATATTTTTCTGAGAAATAGGTTGCTGCATGATCGAGCGGTCTCCTCTTGGGTTCAGACTTTGATTTGCCAAGTACTTGAGTAAATCTTTCAGGGATATTCTCGGAAGGTCCTTCTCCTTCCTTCGCCACCAATGCTGCTAAGGCGCGGGTTTTATCCAACAAGGCACGTATCTCTTCGAGAAGTTTTTCTCTCTCATTACCTTTTTCTCTCAAAGCGAGATTGTCAATCGTCACACCTTCATTGACTGCGCGCTGAATAATTCCCCGAATGTCTTTTTTACGAATTTCTTTCGGAGTCATGTTTAGCTCAGGCCTGCGTGTCATGTCCCTCCTTTTACGGTCGGTATACCTGTCACCCAGGGAAACTCCTCCTTGAGAATGGTACCACTTGTCTCTTACTTCGTATTCCATAAATGAGTTGTGTTAATGTACAAGGAAATACATTGTAACATATTTTATATGTTTGTCAATATCCTTGCTGTTAACAATTCTTTCTGAATTTTTCTCACAAACTTTAGCACGGGTTTTTACCTAACAAAAAGCCTTTCACCGATAGAAAATTTATTCCAGGAGCGATGCTTTTTTTCCACGAAGAACATCTTCAATGTCGGACTTTAAGTCTTCTAGGGATTCATGGACCCACAAACTTTCGTTTGCCTGCCCGCCCCCCATTCCGCCAGAAATGCCGACATCTTTGAGGGCTTTCAGAAATCCAATGCTTTTTCCGTCCCCTTCGTTACAACCCCATTCGCGACGGTCAATGTGCTTAAGGAGCGTTTGAAGCTCATCCATCCCACAAACTATCTGTCTCGCAGGGATGGAAAGATAGATCTGCCCTCCCCAATCACCCTGCATGTACATATGAGCGTCGGCTTGCCGTGCCTCTTCGAGCGTTTGGATGTTCATACCAGCAATCCAATCCCGTACTTCAGCCACGACGGCAACGAGTTCTTCTTCCGAGACTTCACGTTCTGGATGGCGCTCTCGGGCTATTTCGCTGGCCAAGCCCCGGATTTCGTCCGGTGAAAGCGTCAATCTTCCCCCTTCTGGAGCAGCATCAATCTGTGGTTCGTCTTTCATATTTTGAGTCAAAAAAAATACAGGGAGATTATAAGCTCCCTAGTGTTCTATCATTACACTATTTTACCTGCAGTCTTCTGGACTCTTTCATGATCAGGTCGAATATTTTCTGGAGCGTCTTGTAGGTGATACCATGCTGTTTTGCAAGCTGCTGGTGGTATAAGCGAAGTTGTTTTTCTCTCTTCGGATCTTTCACTTTGAGTCCGTGAAGTTTTTTCACGGTTCCGACCGTGCGTGAAACTGCCATGCGGCGGGCAATGGACTGGATGATGAGATCGTCGAGTTTGTTGATAATGAGGCGCAGATTCTGCAGCTCCACCTGGGCCATCATGAGGTCATCTTTCGTTTTTGCGGTTGACTTTTTTTCTGATGCCATGGTCAAGATTTTGTAATGATGTAAGAAGGGTTTTCCGGATTTTTTTGGTGTATGGATTATAGTTCTGCATGTCGTAAAAAAGCTGCCAGGTGTCGTTATTCACCATGTCGTTCATGCGAAGAAGGGTGTTGTAGTCGGGTGTGGCGATGGCTTGCGGACGAAGGGCGAGCGGGCCAAGGCCTCGTCCCAGAAAATGTACGAGTGCCTGGGATTTTGCCATCTGAAGGTCGTGTTCCTGCGGCGTGGCGTGAATGATGTTGAGTTTGAGTTTTTTGAGAATTTTTTCGAACGAAGCGAGCTGCTTTGCGGACGCTCGGATGTTACTTACGACGATTTTCTGGTTTTTCAGTCCGAATTTTTTCACGGAATCCGGACCGAAAAGGGGATGCGTGGCAATCACGGGCTGCGCTGCAGGAAGCCGTTTTTTCATGGACCTGGCGGGGGCGGTTTTTACGGAGCAGGCATCGATCACCACCGTATGCGGGGCAAGCAGCGGCGCGATTTTTTTACAGATGTTTTCGATTTCGGAAATGGGAACAAGGAGAAAAAGGATGTCTGCCTTCACGACTTCACGGAGGGGAACGAAGCTGAAATTTTTTGAGAGTGAAGCTTTACCGGCCGGCACAGCCGCTTGCGTCCGTGTGTGCTTGTCGTAAATTTTGACTTCGCCGAACGGCTTGAGGCACTGAGCCCACAGCTTACCGAAACGCCCGAATCCGATGATGCCGAACACCAATTTTGATTTGTGCGCGCGCACAAAATTTTGCTGTTTCATTTCTTTACGACAATGAATGTGGTGAGGTTCGGGTGGTTGTCCTGGATCCCTTTGGCCAGTAGTTTGAGGCCGTATATCTGCGCGGAGCGGGCGGGAGCGATAACGGCGGTGTCTTTTTTGAGAATGTTTTTCGCGAGGTCGCGGGCGGCTTTGGCCGTGTCTTCCCATTCGATGAGCCGGGCGTTCGGGAACTCCTTGCGGATGTACCGTTCACACTGGGCGATGGCCTGGGAGTGGGTGGCGATTTTTTTGATCTGTTTTTTGGTGACTCCGGGTTTCACCATCAGGCACTGGTAGACTTCCAGCCAGAGTTCGTCGGTGAAGGTAAAAAGGTGTTTTCCCATGGCTTCAAATGCGGGACGCACAAGGCCGCCGCGCGAGTTCACGACGGGAAAAATTCCAAGATCCACCTGCTTTTTGTCGAGCGCGGAAAGGACCCCTTCCATGTCGATGGCGAAAACGAGTTTTGCGTTCAGCCCGTTTCTTTGTGCGTATAACAGGCCGGCCTCTTCACTGAACGATCCGGTGTCTCCGGAAACGGCGAGGCGGAGAGCGGAAGGGAGCGATTTGTGTTTCAGCATATATGTTTTTGTGAATAGTTCTCGTGACTGCAGTATGGGTGAAAAACAGCTTCCCTGTCAAACTTGTGCCTTACCTTATGCAATAAAAAGCCCTCCTGTTCCGGGGAGGGCTTTTTATATTTTACAGGGCTCGCTCTATACGTTCCCGTACTTCCTTCATGACTTTCTCGTAAAACCCGCCGCATATGGAGCCGCACCCTTTTTTCACGCAAACTTTTTCCTGGCCATCGCGGACCGGCAGTTCCATTTCTTCCGTCTTGGCATAACACGGCTGGGTGAGCGTCAGCCGTCCTCCCCGTGCCAATTTTTCGCGAAGCTTGTAGCCCATGCTGTTTTTCCAGATCTCTTTGAGCGGCTTTTTGCGGACATCGCGCTGATAGACGTATTCACCTTTGTCGTTGCCCGGGCAGGCCATGACCTGGCCGTCCTTGCGGATAAGCATGCCACCAACGAACTGGTTGCAGGCGTAGCCGGCATAAGGGGAAACACCTTCCTGTTCAACCTGGTCTAGCGTCATGATTTGTTCTTTGATCAACATTGAGTAAATTTCGGCGTACAGATCAACAAGGTCCTTTTCCTTGAATTCGGGGTCGGTGATCTCTTTCATGTCCGCACCTTCGCCGCTCAGCATCGTTGGAGCAACAAGTACCGGCATGTTGCGTTCCAACCCGAATTTGTAAATCTCAACTACCTCATCAATGTTGTCCCTCAGAACCGGAGCACAGACGATTGCAAGGCGCTGCTGCTTTGGATCTTTATTGAGCCCGACTTCAGCCAGGTTTTCAAAGGCCTGATTTCTGATTTCAAACAGATTGGGAAAATTCCGTGAATCTATTCTGCCCTGTTCCGTTTTTCTGTCGGCCGATGTCAGGCCCAGCAGAATGGTTACATTTTTATAACCGTCAATTTTTGCGCAGACTTCCTTTGCCGTCATCCCAAACAACTGTTGGGCTTTTTCATCATCACCAAGCACGACGCCTTTGGTGAAAATGCCAATTTTGATGTCGTTTTCCTGCAGAAAATCCAGGATTTCGAACAAGCGGGGATTGTGCATGAGTTCGCCCGGCCCAAGAAATTTCACGTGTTTCAGTCCAAGCTCCTTTGCCTCTTTCAGCATGCTGAAGACTTCTTCAGTACTCATGAGCAGGTTCCTGACCTCTCCATTTTTTTCAAAGCAGTGCCTGCAGGCGATCCCGCAGGTTCTTTGGTATAAATTCTTGGCTCTCTCAAATATTTCCGCGCTTTCCTGCTCCGTGAGCTCGCGGTCGGTCGGGAACCCTTTATTAACCGCTTCGACGTAATGGTCGGGGTTGATGGAGATGT
>JAYRRV010000211.1:0-18144 GCA_041909955.1 Candidatus Altimarinota bacterium | reverse complement strand
TGGCGCTTGGACTTCTGGAAGCTTCGGGGCAAATCACCGTGCCCGAACGTTCCATCGTGGTGGGTGAACTGGCCCTGGACGGACAGGTGCGCCCCATCAACGGAGCTCTTTCCATAGCCATATTCGCCCAAAAACACGGCATGAAACTTTTTTTGCCCGAGGAGAATGCAGCGGAAACATCCCTCATCAACCACGCGGAGATTTTTCCCGTGAACCGGTTGAGCGAAATGATCGGACACTGCCGGGGAACTGTGGAGATCAAACCCGCCGTCGGTGGGACAATGCTTTCACATGCCGCACCAAAACCCGGCGTGCCCGAGATCGACATGAACATCATCCGGGGACAGAGCGTTGCCAAACGGGCGCTCCAGATCGCGGCGGCGGGAGGCCACCATTTGCTTCTGTACGGCCCGCCGGGCACCGGTAAAACCTTACTGGCCCGGGCATTGCAGGGAGTCCTGCCGCCGCTGGATACCCTGGATACTAGAGAAATGCTGGAGGTCTTGCAGATCTATTCGGCCGCGGGCTCGCTCCATAACCCGGAAGAACTAATGCATCAGCGGCCGTTCCGCCGCATCCACCAGAGCTGTTCACTCCCGGCCCTCATCGGCGGCGGAACCCACGCGCGGCCCGGTGAAATATCGCTCGCTCACCACGGCGTCCTCTTTTTTGACGAAATCGCCGAAGCCCCCCGCCACCTGCTGGAGTCGTTACGTCAGCCGCTCGAAGAGCGGCGCATCCGGGTCACCCGCTTCCGTCACCATGTGGAGTACCCCGCAAACTTCACCCTCGTGGCCGCCATGAACCCCTGCCCCTGCGGCTACTACGGCTCGGAAGAAAAAAAGTGCACCTGCACCAACTCCGCCATCGTCCAGTACCACAAAAAACTTTCCGGGCCGATCATGGACCGCTTCGATCTCTTTGTAAAACTCCAGCGCGAACCGGTCAAACTTCAGTCCCCATCGGACGAAGAAAGCTCCGCCGAATTTAAAAAAGTCATCATCGAAGCCCGCCAAAAACAGCACCGGCGTTTTGACGGTGCGGACGTTTCGCTCAACAGCCTCATGAACCCGGCCCACATCAAACAGTTCTGCGTCATGGACGCCAGGACCGAATCGCTCATCACCCGGTACTGTAATAACGCTAGGGTCTCGGCCCGCAGCTTCCACAACATTCTCAAAGTCGCCCGCACCATCGCCGACCTCAACGGCAACGAAACCATCCAGCAGGAAGACGCCGCCGAAGCCTTCACCTACCGCCTCCAGCCCACATCGCCGCTGATCTAAAAAATCACTCCCGTCCCCCCACCACACTGATCGGTTGCCCGCCCGCCTCTTTCCCGCCGACAACGGTAAACGGAACGCCATCCGCATCCGCCACATCGATTCCCCGATCACCGGAAAATTGAAGCATCAGCCGGTCTCCGGGCTGGGCCTGTTCGCTCACCGTGCCAAGAACACTGAACTTCATCAGACTGTTCGCCGAAAGTTTCACCATCAGGTTCTGGAAACTGCCTTTGCCTTCAAAAAAGGAGACCTCGCCCAGCTGCTGGTCGCCCAGGGTCAGTTTCACGCTTTTAAGGTCGTACGGATGGGCCAGATTTCCAAGCACAAAGGTCATTCCGTGGATAAACCCGTCAGCCGAAGGACTCACGGTAAAAGACTGCAGCTGCACATCTTTCTGGCCCGGAACGGCATAGGTATCGGAGGTTTTTTCCGGTGTAATAATAAGCCGGGAACCGGTGATTTGCTGCGTCGTTTGGGGCGCGGCGCCATGAACCCCCCGGGTGTCCCAGGGAGCCTGCTGTTCGCCGCCGGGAGCGGAGCCGCGGACCCCGCCGATCCATCGGAACTGGAGATTTAAGGTCTCAAAAAGCAGGGTTCCAAAAAGCAGCGCCATCACAAAACCGAGCGACATCATCAAAATATCGTGCCGGAACGGAGACTTTTTTGCCTCAAACCGGCTGCGGAGGGAACGTTTTCGCCCGTTGCGGTAACCGCGCAGGAGTCCCATAGGATAAAGGAAAAGTATCTTATTATTATACCACTTTTCTTGGGCTTTGAAAAAGGCTATAATGACGGCCAATTATGACCACTCCAGTCCAAAAATTCATTGTCGAAGGGCAGCACAAACTCCATGGTACGGTCACCGTGAGCGGCTCAAAAAACGCCGCGCTGCCGATTCTGTGCGCAACGTTGCTCACCGACCGGATTTCCGAAATCGACAACGTCCCGGACATCGCGGACATCCACACGCTTTTCAATATTTTCAGGGAGCTGAACGTCAAGGTTGAGTTCGCGGACAATAAAGCGGTGATCGACCCTTCAGGTATCAGACTCAACAACATCACGGAAAAATACATCAACAGCATGCGCGCGTCGGTGTTGTTAATCGGCCCCTTATTACAGCGCTTCCCGGAGGTGCACATCCCGTTCCCCGGAGGCTGCGTGCTTGGGAAACGTTCGGCATCCGCGCACAGTTTTGTATTCAAGGCCATGGGCGCCGAAGTGCTTGATGACACGCAGACATTGCATATCCGACGCACTAAACTGCAGGCCGGCAAAATAACCCTGCCGGAGCAAAGCGTCACCGCCACGGAAAATCTGCTCATGTTGGCGGCATTAACACCTGGCACCACCGAAATCCGGCTTGCCGCCTCGGAACCGCACGTACAGGATCTCTGCCATTTCCTCGTCAAGATGGGCGTAAAAATCCAGGGCATCGGCAACCACCACCTCATTGTTGAAGGCGCGAAAGAGCTCACGGGCGCAAAACACAGCATCACCGGAGATTACCTTGAGGCCGGAACCTACGCCATCGCCTCGCTGCTCACGAAAGGAGAGGTCACTGTGAAAGGAATTGAAACCGACCAGCTCGACAGTTTTTGGGAAAAACTCAAGGAGGTCGGGGCAAATTTTGAACTGAAACCGCATGAAGTAACGCTCCACCCCACACCCGGATTCCATGCTGTGGAAATGCTGCGGACCGCCGTGTACCCAAGCTTCCCCACGGATCTGCAGGCGCCGTTCACCATTTTGCTGACGCAGGCGGAAGGAACGAGCAAAGTGTTCGAAACCCTGTTTGAAGGACGCCTGAACTACCTGTTCGAACTCGAAAAAATGGGCGCGACCATCCAGATGCTCAACCCGCACCAGGCCAACGTCACGGGGCCCACACAGCTCAAGGGCGTGCCGATCGCGAGCATAGACATCCGCGCCGGCGCCGCCATGGTACTGGCCGCCCTATGCGCCCGCGGCACCACGGAAATTTCCAACATCAAATACATCGACCGCGGCTACGAAAAGTTCGATGAAAAATTGCGGAGCCTGGGCGCGAAAATTGAGCGGGTACAGGAGTAGAAATACGGCTTGGCCGTATTGACAAAATAACATCCAGTGCTAAGGTGAAGTCCTTTTTTCGCCAACCTATGGAAATCAAGAGCCGGACCATTGATTTGGAAACTATTGCCAAAGAGTTCGGTGAACTTTGCGCAAACTGGAAAGCAAAGTGGACACCAATTGGACATTTTGGGCAAACCGCTGGCCCAACAAGAATTTACAAACGGATGATTCCTCATCTTCGGCCGGAAACTGTAGAAGCACAAAAACCGGAAGATGAAGCACATGAAAAAGTAGTTGATTACATGGTTACATTAATCCAGCTTGCTGCCGAAATGAACGAAGATATTCCTCACATTCTTCAGATACTGTCATTAGCTGTAGGGCTGAATGGTGGACAAGATCGCGTTTGGAGTGAATTAGTGCAGGATGTTTTGGTCCGTTATGCCCAACAAACTCGCCCGAAAGAGAGTGATGGAAATGATCAATCGATCGAAGATATCGTAGAAAAAAATAAAGCAAAAATAGGCAACCTTACCACTTTTGGTTTAATGGAAAAATAATTATAAGCAAAACAAAGAGCCCCGCACGCGGGGCTCTTTTAGGATGTTCACCAGCGGAGTCGACATCACCATTATAAGCCATAATTAAACCTTCCCCCAGCCCCTCACCTCCAGCATCTCCCCGTCGCTCACCGCCTCAATAATTCCGTCGAGGTCCGTTCGGAAAATTTTCATCCCGCGTTCCTGAAAATGCTCCAGCGTAATGGGATGAGGATGCTTGAACTTGTTGTCCACACCGCATGAAATGGCGGCATATTCGGGTTGCACGCGGTCCAATAACGGCACGGAACCGGCCGTTCTGCTCCCATGATGCCCGGCTTTATAAAAATCCGCGCGCAGATCCAAACCCGATGCCACGAGCTTTTCTTCCCCTTCAACCTCTAGGTCTCCGGAAAAATAAAAAGCCCGCCTCCCGTATAAAACGCGCAGGACCACCGACCCGTTGTTCTGGTTTTCAAAAGATCTTCCCTGCTCCGATTCAAAAGGGAAAAGCATGTCCAGCGTGACGCTCCCCAGTCGGTAATCGGCGGAAACGCCCGTTTCCCCGCCCGATAGGCTTGCCGACCCTGCAAAACGCGCGCCCGCATAAACAACCGGAATGTGGCGCACCGCAACCTCCTCCACAAAAGCCGTATATCCGGAATAGTTGTACTTTACGCCGCTCATCACCACCGCCCCCACGTGGTACCGCTTCAAAACCTCCACCAGCCCGTCCACATGGTCCGCGTGGGGATGGGACAGCACCACCACATCAATCGTCCGCTCATAAAATGGCATCACCTTCGCAAGTTCCTTCATCACGGAATCGTTCGCTCCGCCATCAATCAGCATCCGCTCGCCGGTGGGAGTTTGGACAAGTATCGCGTCCCCCTGGCCGATGTCCAGAACAAACACATGGAGTTTGCCGTCGGGCAGCGACCGCAGACAAAGTGTCAGGAGAACAGCCATGATTCCCAACCCTGCCAACAGAAATTTTTGAACCTTGCCCATATCCATCCGCGAAAAATATTGCCTCAACGGTAACCGGTGAACGATGAAGGAAATGTTTCCGGATCCTGAATTATTCATAAACCAAAAAGACCTCCCCGCGTCTCTAAGGTGCGGGAAGGGCTTCTTGGCTATCTATCTCTATCTCTCTAAGGAGATGACTTGGTTGACCACGCAACTTTCTTTCTTTGTACGCTTCGGAACTGGCAGAGCCAGATTCCTGCGCCCTCGCGCCGGCCCCATCTGCTAGATGAGGGCACGTCGCCGTAGCGCCGTGCGCTCGGTGTTGCGTGCAGTGTTTATTTTTTTACGCTTTTCTTATTCTTTTTGCGTTTCAAAAGTTTTCCAAGGCCGAAGGAACCGAACAGAAGAAGTCCGAGTTCGGGGCCGGTCTGAGGCAAAGTGAACGTTGTCATGACCCCCGCGCTGGTATTGCCGAGGGCGTCCATTGCCACAAGTTTGAAGAAGTACTTCACGCCCGGAACAATATTCGTCACGTCAAAACTGTTGGCGGTCGGGCTCACATCAATGCCCGCTCCGAAATCCTTGCCGTCGGTGCTCATGTAGAGAACGTATTTTGCAAGATCGCCGGCGCTGTTGAGGCTGCGGGTCCAGTTCAAGGTCACAATGAGCTGTTTGACCATGGCCGCGGTGAATCCGGTGACATCCTCCGGGGCAACGGTATCCGCTGCCTGCTGGGTTGCGGACTGCTGGGTGGCCTGCTGGGTAGCGGCAGGAGCTGCGGCCATACCCGTAAACACGGTCGCATTGTTTTCAACGCTCAACTGGTTTCCCTGGGCATCTTTGATGTCCACGGCAATGAGGTTATATCCGATGGCCTTCATTGGTGCCGTGGTAAGAAGTACCTGGAGTCCGGTCGGAGCAAGTTCCACGGCAAGAACATCAAGGGTATTTTCAATGGTCTGTTCTTCGGTTACGATGAAGTTTTCGAGCGGGTTTTTGCTCAGGACGATTTTTTTATCGAAAGTTACCTGGACATGGGTGCCGTCAAGAGCCTGTACGGAAGCCAGCTGCGGACCCTGTGCGGTTTGCTGCGTGGCCTGCTGAGTTGCCTGTTGGGTTGAAGCAACGAGGTCCGTTCCGGTAAATACGGCCGTGTCGGATGTACCACTCACGATGGGGTTCCCTGCGGAATCTTTCACGTCGATCCCCGCGGTCAGAATGTAGGATGCCCCAGCCTGCTGGTTCGCAGTTTCCAGAAGCACGGATTTGCCGGTAAAGTCGGCGGTGTTCATCTTGGCGCTTTTCACCTGGAGCTGGACGCTGGTTGTATCGTTTTTCACGCTGAAGGCGTTCTCCGGGTTCTTTGCCGGAAGCTGAACGGCCTCGCTGAAAGAAACTTTGACATGGCTCCTGTCCACGGCTTCCGCCTTGGTGACTTTTGGAGCTTCCTTGTCTGCGGCACCATGGAGAGGAGTTGAATTCACTTCAACGCTGTAGTTTTCACTTTCATTCCCTGCCGCGTCATAGGCGGTCATGGCAAAAAAGTATTTGGTGCCGTTCGTAAGACCGGTCACCGTATAGGTGATCTTGTTGCCCACGTCGATCGGGCCTTTGTCATAGCTGCCCCCGTCCGTGGTAACGGACTTGGTGCCATAATACAGTTTGTAACCCTTGACCCCCACATTGTCCGTTGAAACGTTCCAGGTCAGGGTCACGGCGCCATCGGCGGCTGTAGCCTTGAGGTTTTCAACGTCACTTGGAGCGACCGTATCTGCGGCGGCAACCGTGGTGGTCTTTTCCGGAATGATCTCAGCGGCATGGCTGACCGGAACCATGGCAATAAGCAGTAACACTGCCAGCGGCAGGAGAGCGTACGCAATACGCTTGCCACGGGACATGGGGAGAGAGGTTGATGTGTTCATGTTTGTTTTGGTTAGTTTTTAGTTTTTGTATTTTTAAATCATATCAGTATAGCAAAAAATGAGCCTTTTTTGAAGGCTGCAAGCCCCGTGTCTCCCAAGTTCATATTGACAACATTTAACGTTTGCATCTTTATACACTTTTCCGGTCAACGGAAAAGAATGAATCGAATTGTTCCGACCGGCAGAATTCCGTATACTACGCGCGAGTGAAACGAGTGCGCCCGGGAACCGAAGTTGGACGGGCACTCGACTCTGCCGGAAGGCGCAAACCCGCTATATTCTTTCCGTTCCGACTTTATGAAAATCCGCTTAACTCCTGATCTGATTCAGAAAATCCCGGGTATCCGCGTGGGGGTATTGGTGATAAAAAACATCAAGAACGTCCGCAAAAATTCCGTGGTAGCAGGTTTGCTCCGCGGAGTAACCGCCGAGAAAAAACGTGAGATGGCCAAAGAGGACCGGCAGGAAAAAATCACCGCCCACCTCCGGCAAACCACGGTGGATAACCAGGTACTCGCCGAGGCGCACCTGCTGGAAAGCATGCTTCGCAAAGCCCAGCAGGGGAAAGAGATCAAAAGCGAAAATAACGCGCAGGACATCGCCCATTATTTATGTCTCAAGTATCTCACGCCCGCATTGGGCAAAGATCTGGACCAGACGGAAAAAGATATCGAAGTGGGTTTCATCACCCCGAAAAAGGGGAAGAAAGCCCAGGATTTTGATTTCAGCCAGCAAACACTGCACCTGGTGATGTGGTTTGTGGACATCGGAACACAGGATAAGGAAGTTTTTGAAAAACTGCCGGAAGAGTTCGCAAAGACGATGACAAAATATTGCGGGGGAACGGTGGAAGAAAAGTTCATGTTAAATATTGATACCCCGGAGGCAGACCTCAACTATGTATCGGAACGTGAAACGCAGTATGCCATTGAAATGGCGCAGAAAGCGGAGGAAGACGCCCGCAAAGAGGCGGAAAACGCCGAGAAAAAAGCCCGCGCTGAAGAGGAAAAAGCCCGAAAACAGAAGAAGGGATCCCGGGCAAAAACATCGTCACGACCTACGGAATTCACGCCAACCATCAAACGGCAACTGGAAGTTGAGCTTTCAAAAGCCGTGAAAGGGTTGTGCGAAACGATGGGTTTCTGCAGTAAACTGTTCTACGAGCCGGTACAGGTTGAAAAGCCGAAAGACAAATCCCACGGCGATTACGCCACCGGCGTGGCTTTCAAACTGGCGAAATCCATCAACAAAACCCCTCGTGAAATGGTGGAGATGATCCAGAAAAATCTTCCTTCATTACCTTATATAGAGAAGATAGAGTTTGCGGAACCCGGTTTCATGAACTTCACCCTGAGCAAAACGTACCTGAAGGCCGAACTCCAAAAGATGCTCCAACTCAAAGAACATTACGGCTGCATTAACCTCGGCGAAGGCAAAAAAGCGATGGTGGAGTTTTCATCCCCGAACATTGCCAAGCCCCTGGGAGTGCACCATCTCCTTTCCACATTGCTCGGCCAAGCCATCGCCAACATCTTGGAGTTCTGTAATTACCACGTTATTACCGCCAACTTCCTGGGTGACTGGGGTACGCAGTTCGGGAAACTCATCTATGCCTTCAAGAACTGGGGAGATCGCGAGACGGTGGAAAAAGATCCACTCAATGAGCTGTTGAAACTGTATGTGCGTTTTCATGACGAAGCGGAAAAGGACATAACCCTGGAAGACAAGGGCCGCGAGGAGTTCAAAAAGCTTGAGGAAGGGGATGAACAGAATCGTCATTTATGGCAGTGGATACGGGAAGAAAGCATCAAGGATCTTGAACGCCTGTACACACAACTTGGAGTCCATTTCCAGGAATACCTGCCCGAAAGCCTCTACGAAGGAAAAACCAAAGAGATCATCGAGGAGGGGAAAGCCAAGAACGTTTTTGTGGAAGGTGAAAAAGGGGCGCTGGTGGTGAAATTTGAAAACGATGAACACCCGCCGTATCTTATCCAGAAAGCTGACGGCACCACACTGTACGCGACCCGCGACATTGCTTCCATCAAGGATCGTATTGAGCGCTTCCATACTTCAAAAATTATCTATGTGGTGGATGTTGCCCAGTCGCTCCATTTCAAACAGCTCTTTGCGACCGCGCAAAAACTAGGACTCACGGAATCGGAACTTATCCACGTGGTATTCGGCCGCATGAGCTTGCCGGAAGGGAAAATGAGCACCCGCAAAGGCACGGTGATTCTCTTGGATGAACTGATCAAGGAAGCCGTGGAACGTGCGGACAAAGTGGTTACCGAAAAAAGCCTGGCGCTCACCGATGACGAAAAAGAGTTCATCACCGAGGGAGTGGCTCTTGGAGCAATAAAATACCAGGTGCTTTCCCAGAACCGTGAAACGAATCTGACCTTCGACTGGGACCGCATGCTTTCATTGGAGGGCAACACGGGGCCATACTTACAGTACAGCTATGCCAGGGCGGAAAGTATCCTGCGCAAGGCCCGGGAAGCCGCTCCGCCCACGCCCGTACAGGAACCCGCGGCAGAGGGTATTCACGAATCGCAGACTGACCTCTTTACCCTGGTTGCGGAAAAGAAGGGTGAAATCGAAAACGGTGAACTCCTGGACCACAATTCCGAACGAGAACTTGCCCGCATGCTCGTGAAATTCCCGGAAGTTATTGAAGCCTCCGCTGAAACTTATAAACCGAACCTGATCTCCAACTACCTGTTTGAGCTCTCACAAGTCTTCAACAGCTTCTACCAGGACGTTCAGGTATTAAACACGGTCAAACCGGAGTTGCGCGAAAGCCGTCTCCAACTGGTCGGAGGGTTCGCCCAGGTGCTCAAAAACGGGCTCCACCTGTTGGGAATCACGGTATTCGAGAAGATGTAATTTCAAGACCTGGAGGCGGCGATCGGATTTGAACCGATGAATCGCGGTTTTGCAAACCGCTGTCTTAGGCCGCTTGACTACGCCGCCACATCGTTTTCCCGGCTCCACTTTTTGCATTCTGGCGGAGAGGGAGAGATTCGAACTCTCGCTAGGGGTTTCCCCCTACTACAGGATTAGCAATCCCGCCCCTTCAGCCACTTGGGTACCTCTCCTTAATGAGTACGCTCCGCTTCGCTCAGAACTGGCAGAGCCAGATTCTTCGCTCGCATCGCCCTCGCGCCGTGCGCTCGGTTTTTTAGCACATCAACCGCTTGGGTGGCTTGCCAAAAGATCATAAACGGTTCACCGCGAAAAATCAATTTATTCCTTTCTGCGGCGGTCGATGATCTTTTTCGCAGCTTCAACAGCCAAAGTGGTCGTTTCGGGGGCAAACGCATCGCCGCCGATTTTCTGGAGGATGCCAACCTTTTCCAGTTTGGTGCGCAGGCGTTCGCTCAGAGTTGAAAGGAACACATGTCCGTTTTTCTTAATGGCGCGGTCAACGATCATTTCGAGCGCGTGAATACCGGTGGCATCCATGTGTGAAACATGTTTCATGCGAAAAATAATGATTTCACCCGGATTATGCTGGACCCGGTTTTCAAATTCGGAGGCCACGCCAAAAAACAAGGGACCGGCAATTTCATACAGCAGTATTTCCGGATAGTCGCGAAGCGAGGCATGGAGACGTTTTGATCCAGGGGTGCCTACCGAACCCTCGCCGTTGAGTTTTTCTAGGGATAGCGTGCTGACCCGCTGAATAAACAGTACGGCCGCAAGGACAATGCCCACTCCAACGGCCATCGTCAGGTCCGTAAAGACCGTGAGCAGGAAAGTTGCCACGAGCACAAAGGCATCCTGGCGGGGACTCTTGAGGAGATGAAGGAAATGGGGGATTTCCGCCATATTATAAGCCACCATCATCAAAATGACGGCGAGCGCCGCCAGCGGAATGTATCGAGCCTGTGAACCCAGCAGCAGGAGGATGAGGAGCAGGACGATTCCGTGAATGATGGGTGCCATGCGCGTTCGGCCGCCGTTGCGGATATTCGCGGCGGTACGGGCAATGGCGCCTGTCGCTGGAATGCCACTGAAGAAAGGAAGGATCATATTTCCGATCCCCTGAGCGATCAGTTCTTTGTTCGAATTATGTTTGGTGCCCGTCATGCCGTCCGCGACCACGGCCGAAAGCAGCGACTCTATGGCTCCGAGCATGGCGATGGTAAACGCCGACGGAAGCATCATTTTGATTTTTTCCCATGAGAAACTGAGCGCTGTGAACTGAGGAAGCCCGGTCGGAATTTCCCCTACCAGAGGAGCGGCGGGAAGAACATCCTTAAAGTACACCGACAGGATTACACTCGCCAAAATCCCTGCAAAAAGGGCGAAAGGAGACGGGGGGAATTTTTTCACGAACTTCTTCCAGAGCAAAAAGGCAACAAGTGTCACCGCCCCGATAATAACCGAAGTCACATTAATGCCTTCGCTCAGATGCTTTACCAGCAGAACAACGGTGTCGATAAAATCATTCGGCCGGTGTTCAAATTTCAGTCCGAAAAAATCTTTTATCTGTCCCGTAAAAATAATCACGCCAATGCCAGCAGTAAACCCGACGGTTACCGGATAGGGAATATATTTGATAATGGACCCGAGCTGGAAAATGCCCATAAGAAGCAGCAAAACACCTGCCATGAATCCGGCGACCATCAGTCCGTCCAGACCGAAATGGTTCACCACGTCCAGCAAAATAACCACAAAAGCTCCGGTGGGGCCGCTGACCTGATAATTTGATCCCGAAAGAAGTCCGATGACGATGCCTGCAATGATCGAGGTATAGAGCCCCTGTTCCGGCCTTGCCCCGCTGGCTACCGAAAAGGCCACTGCGAGCGGAAGGGCAATGAGCCCCACAACGATTCCGGCGATCAGATCAAATTTAAAACTCTCCCTGAAGTATTTCTGTGCATTTTGGATCAGGTTTCCTTTGCCCTCGGCAGCTGTTTCCATAAGAATAGAGGATATAAGTGATAAAAAAACAAACGCAGATATCATACGGGTTATCAGCAGGATTTTCAACAAAAGAGGCAATGCCGGAGTGCTCCTAGGACCCTTGACCGATGGTGAAATTTATGCTAGGGTTGTGGGCAACAAAAGATAGACGGGCCCAAAGCACAGGCACGGGCTTTTGCGTACTCCAATTTCATAACTTTCTAACTATGGAAACACTCGGAAACCACAATCAGGCCGTAAATAAGTCGGAAACCCCGGAACAATCCCCGGCGGAAACCATGATTCCATCAGTGCCCGGTTCGCAGGCCCGTTCTGCAGCCAGAAGGGGCATCGCTGCTGCCCTTGGGGCACTCACCATCGCCTCGGCAACCCCCGCTTTGGCCGAAACACCGGCAAACGACACCAGTCACGCCGTATCAAAAGAAAGCGAACAACCGAAACACGAGGATCATCAGAAAGAACCCCATCATATCTTTCATGTTGGAGGGGGAGTCAATCTGCTTCACCCCACGGTAGGCGAAGGATTTATGAACTATTCGTTCGTACCGGCACCCCACCCCACAAAACCCCACTTCACATCGACGCTTCACCTGGGAATGGGAAATTACTCCATGCTCAATGAAGGAATGGAGGGAAAAGCAGACCATGCATATTACCCAAAATACACTGCGGGGCTGTTCGCGGGGGCGGCGCTCAATCTGGGGAAACAGTTCGAACTTGAACTCAGCGCCGGTCCGGGCGTGGTCGGGCTCATCCACCCTACGATTGAGGAAGGAAAATTCGGTCACCGCACCCTCACCCTGCGCCCGTCCCTCACGGTAGAACTCCAGGGAGACCTGGTGATCGGACACACGAAAAATTACGACTACCGGTTCTTCACCTCCGTGGCCTACGACGCCGCTTTCAATATGCCGCACGCCAACACACCCGAAGGGATAACAAGTGGAGTTCACCACGCCGTGACGTTAAATCTAGGGGTTGGGATTGGGTGTCTTTAAAAAAGCCCCGCCAAAGGCGGGGCCAAAGAAAAATCTGACGTGATTTATTACTCCTTTTTACCGCCGGTTAAATAGGCCTTCAAAAGATCCATAGGAATGTCCAGTGTGGCATCAAGCCCCACTTTATTTGCAGCTGTTCGAACAAAAGGCCAGGCACGTCCGAAAAGCTTTTCACGTGCAGCCAGTACCTGAGTAAACACCCTTCCCCAGGTCCAGCTTTCAATTCCGCCCTGGATGTCGGGAAGAACGGCGGGGGCGAAATCATTGTAACTGTCCAATGGAGTATCCAGCACTGCATACAAAGCCTTTAATGCATTTTCATCCTGAGGATCAATGGAAATAACCGGTTGTGTAGGCATAGCTTTTGAAACGGTCGATAACAATTCCTTTTTTCGTCCTTTGGCACAGTTTCCCCTGCCGGAAGCCAAAACGGCCTCGTCAAAATTGTCCGGCATAAAATCGGACATATCCCGTAAACATCCATCAACAGCTCTTGCAGTGGCGTCGCACTCGCAAACAATGGGGCCCTTATCGTTCCAGCACTTCGAATCCAGTACACGGAGATGTCTGGCTTTATCGGCACCTGCTGAAGTTTTTTCTGTTTCAGCCAAAAAAACCTTTGAAGCCATTACAGAAGAGTCCTCGGTGATAGGAACATGTTTCAGAAATTCTGTCATAGGTATAAAAATGAATGAATGGCGGACAGTATAACACAATTAATAATAATGTCAATAGTGCTGCCAAACGCCTGAAAAGGGAAATATTAAGCCTTCTCCGGAACAAACTTCAGCGCCACGGAATTGATGCAATAGCGCTTGCCGGTGGGAGTGGGACCGTCATCAAAAACATGACCAAGATGGGAACCGCAGGTGTTGCAGATTACCTCGGTCCTGTGCATCCCGTGGCTTTCGTCCAACTGAAATCCAACATTTTCCTTATTCGCCGCCTCGGAAAAACTCGGCCAGCCCGTTCCGGAATCGAATTTCCCGCCTGAAGAAAAAAGCTCGGAACCGCAGGCCACGCACACATACATGCCCGGTTCGTGGTTGTCGTACAGATCGCCGCTGTAGGGCGCCTCGGTGCCCTTTAAACGGCACACGGTAAACTGTTCGTTTGTCAGTTTTTCCCTCCAGAAGGAGTCATCCTTGTTTTTCATATCTTTCATATTTAAGTATCTGTTCATAATTATTTCATCGATCAGTGTCTATTCTCAAAGGGTAAATCAATTTTCAAAATAACCATGAAGACTACCAACGAACTTATTATCTACAATGAGATCATCGAAAGCAAAATATTATTTATCAGAGGGAAGAAGGTAATAATGGATCAAGAATTGGCAAGCCTGTACGGCGTAAAAACGAAGCACCTCAACCAGGCCGTCAAACGAAATATTTCCCGATTTCCTGAAGATTTTATGTTCCGGCTGGACAATCGTGAAATGAAGGTTTGGAGTGCGAAAATTGGCTTAAATGAAACTAAAAATATGAGGTCACAATCTGTGACCTCATACGTAGGAGGAAGAAGACACCGGCCTTATGTTTTCACGGAACAAGGGATAGCGATGCTCTCGAGTGTGCTCAACAGCGAACGGGCAATTCAGGTAAACATACAGATTATGCGAACATTTACCAAAATACGTGAAATGCTGGCTTCGAACAGAGAATTAAGAGAAAAAATTGAACAACTTGAAAAAAAGTATGACGGTCAATTCAAAGTGATTTTTAAACTGATCAAACAGCTTCTGGAAACCGAAGTGAAGCCAAAAAACCGCATCGGATTCAAGCTGAACGAAACATAACGAAAGATATTACTTCATCGCCTCCAGTTCCCTTATTGCGCCGGATGCTATCCACCGTGCCCCGGGCGTCCCGATTTTTCGTATTTCTTTAGCCAGTTTTATGGCTTTTGGAAGCAGCGTACGGTTCCGCTTGCCGATCTGCCGAATTGCCCAGTTCACCGCCTTTTTCACGAAATTTCTTTCGTCGGTGGCATATGTTTTCAGTACCGGGAAAAATTTTTCGAATACGCCGTCGTCGGCTTTTTTATCATGCACCGACAACGTAGCCATCAGAACGATTCCCGCTCTCCGCACGAACTCACGTTCGTCCTTGGCCCACTCGAAAGCCTTTGCATACGCATATTGGGTGCGGTCAAAAAGCTGCCCGCAGACAGTGTCGCACACCGCCCAGCAGTCAATATCCTGGACCCAGTCGTCCATCTGCGACTCGGTAACCTGCTTTTTGTCTTCCACCCACACGGCCAGAATTTTCGCTTCATGAATGCCGGTTTTCCAGAGTTCTTGAGCCAGCTTGTGATCCCGTTTATGTCCGCGGGCCATCTGCCGAAGTTCCGGTGAAGCAATACCGAACTTTTTCTTGCACAGAATGCCGAACCGTTCCATCCCGTCGATGTTTCTGCGGCTGGTCATGAATTTCATTTTCCTGAGTATTTGCGATGCGGTCATGGTGAAGAAAAACTTTTCTCATGTTCCAGGAGCCATTTTTTACGGTCCAGGCCCCCGGCATACCCCGTCAATTTTTTATTTTTTCCGATCACCCGATGACACGGGACGATGATCCAGTGGGGATTTTTCCCGTTCGCGAGCCCGACGGCCCTCACGGCTTTGGGGCTTCCCGCTGCCGTGGCAATATCTTCATACGAACAAGTTTTTCCATAGGGGATTTTTTCCAGGGCTTCCCAAACTTTTTCCTGAAAATCGGTTCCGCGTCGTTCAAGTCGGACGGAAAAATGTTTCCGGGCGCCCTGAAAATATTCATCAAGTTCTTTGACGCATTGTTTAAGCACATTGTTATCGGCTGGCGCACCATGAGGTTTATCAACCAGCGCGACACTTAAAACAGCCCTTTCATTGGCGGTAATTTCAGCATAACCGACCGGCGACCGGTAATAAGCCCTGAAGATTTTTTCCATCAAAGCGGTTTTTTAGTAAGGCTTGTCCTTCTCAAGATCAGGAGAATATTGCCCGAGCGAAGCCAGTCCGTTCATCCTGGCACGGAACACAAGTGCCGCCTGCGCCTTTTCCACATCCGCCATGTTGGCGGCCCAGATTTTGAGTGCCGGAGCCTGGATACCGCGGCCGTACGAGAAGCTCAAAGGCCACGGCATACCTCCGATTTTGTTCATTTTATCCAGATGAATGGTGGAGTTTTCGTCGCTTTGTCCTCCGCTTAAAAAGACCACGCCCGCAAGGTCAGCGGGAACATTTTCCTTCAGACATTTGACGGTCATTTCCGCGACCTGATCGGGGTTGGCCTGAGCGGCGGAATCTTTCCCGGAAATTACCATGCTCACCTTCAGAATCGCGCCGGAAGCCACCACGCCCTGCTCCTTCATCTGAGCAAAAAGAGACTGGAGTGTCCGGGTAGTCACCTCGTAGCAGCGTTCAATGGTATGGCTCCCGTCCATTAAAATTTCAGGTTCCACCATGGGAACCATTCCCGCCTCCTGCACCAGGGCGGCGTACCGTGCGAGCGCATGAGCATTCGCAGTAATGCAGGCGTCCGAAGGCATATCGGGGCCGATCGTGATGACCGCTCGCCACTTGGCAAATTGTGCCCCGAGTTTTGCATACTCGGCAAGCCGTTCCCGGAGGCCGTCCAGACCCTCGGTCACCATCTCCTTTTCGTGGAGTCCAAGCGGTTTTGGTCCCATATCCACCTTGATGCCCGGAATGATGCCTTTTTTCTTCAATACTTCCGGAAAAGGAACGCCGGCGTCATCCTTCTGGCGGAGCGTTTCATCATACAGAATCATGCCGGAAATTGACTGTTCAATCCCGGGAGCGCTGACCAGCAGCTGGCGGTATTTACGGCGGTTCTCTTCGGTACATTCAACGTTCAGCGCGTCGAAACGTTTCTTGCACGTGCCTGAACTTTCATCAATCGCCAGAATGCCTTTGCCTTTTGCGACCATCGCCTTGGCAATACCGTTAAGCTGTTGCATATCCATAGAATGTTTTTAATGAATATTTCTCCAGCATCCTATCGGAATTATTTTGACACCGCAATGGCACACGACGCCCGTTTTATGGTATAATACAAAGATATTTGAATCACCCATGAGAGAACACCCATCCACGAATCAGGACAACCAAATACCACCCCAGTTCTCCTGGCTTTTTGAAGAAAACAGAACCCAGAGTTCGTGGCAGTCCAAATATTTGACCGAACAGGATATGGAGGACTACTCCGTGAGTTTGCCGGACGAAATTATCGGAAGCAAAAAAACATACTCCGGAGGTGAAATGGCGGGAATAATTTCCTATACGCTCACCGGTGCAACCGACACGGATCGTCTCACTTCAACGAACGGAATACGGGACAAAGTGGAAAAATACATGAAGGACCGGATCGTCCAGGCATACCGGATATACCCCGATTTCTTCAAAAGAACGGTGAACCCGTATACCGGCAGACCTCTCGTAGATTTTCACGATTATTACGTCTTCGCGGACCAGATGATCAGGTTTTCGATGCTTTCCCCTGAAGTGCACAGAATGCTGGAAAAGGGATACGATCACATGACCCGGAGTGAACGGGAAGTATTCCTCAAAGAGATCGCTGTCATACACGGAAGGTCCATGTACGAAACCGCCAGCAAACAGGACCATCTCTATCTGCGTGATCAGGATTTCAGCATCACTGCCCGTGAAGTCGGAGAAAGAAGGGGGGAACTGAAACCGTATCTCGACGAGATCTCATCATTGAGAGACAGGTACATCAAGGCCCTCAAAGCGCATGAAAGCGTGGAGGCAGGGAGAATCCGCAACGAAGCCGTGATGTATGTGGACACGGTCATGCCAAAACTTGGATGTGAATTCAAGATTCACGTCCATCCCAAATTGGCCCTGACCCCAACCGTCATTGACCGGATCATGATGGCGGCCCGTATGGACCCGTATTTACGAAACAACATCTCGGCACTCAAAATCGCCCGAACATCCAACCAGGACGAAAACTACGCGAACGGGGTCATCCCCAACATCGTCATCTATCCAAGGAGACGGAACACACCGGAAGAGTCGCAGGAGGTCGTTCAACTGCTCACCCAGAGACTCGGCAGACATCTGGAGGATCTGGACACCCCGGAAGCAAACGCAAACGAAGTTCCGCGCTTCAACCTTCAAATGACCCCCATCATTTTCCTCGCCCAGTCAGGCGGAGATCTTAAGGAATGCCTCAAAGATCTTGGGCTTCTGGAGCGATATTTTGACAGCTCAAAGAACTACGGGGTGCTGAGAGGATAAAACGATGCCCCGGCATTTTGTCATGTCACTTCTGTACCCAGAAATATCACACAAGCTTTTGCGCGTCGATCTTTGCCTGTGCCGCGATGGAAGGGTCATTGTAGACCGTTTTCTTGATTTTGTCGGCTTCAGCCTTCTTGGCAGGAGGGCATGTTGTCAGTATTCGGTGGA
>JAYRRV010000210.1:0-3306 GCA_041909955.1 Candidatus Altimarinota bacterium | reverse complement strand
GCCGTCATGAAGTTCCAGCAGTCCCAGGGGCTCGTCAATACTCCCGATACCCAGGGGGCCGGATATTTTGGTGCCGACACCCGTGCCAGAATCCACTCGATCATCGGGCAGCGTCAGCGGGTAGACCAGCTTATGGCTGAAAAGACCCCTCCCGCTAAGAAAGAGGAAATGGTGGCGGTGAAGTAACCCACCATTACTTTTCAAGAAAGGCTAATACCGCATCTTCATTGATATCCTCCGGCTTCAGGCCGGCGGCGTTGCAGATTTCTTTTTCCAGCGCGTAGACCGCTTTTTCCACAAGGTGGTCATTTTCCGGAAGATTACCGTCCGGAAAATATCGTTCACGTCCGTCGGTCAGCCTTTCGGAAATGCTAACAATACGGTCGTGCTTCACCCGTTTGTCGGCATAGTACAATATTTTTTCTTCCCAGGTGGCGGGTTTGTCACGTTCATCAATGAGTCCCTCAAAACGGTGTTTTCGGACTATGACGGCAAGTTTTTCCTCCCCAATGTCCCTCAACATATTATATGCTGCCTCAACGTGGCCTATGTGCCCGCAGGATTTCATCATCGCCGTCCAGAATCGGATATCTTCAGCGGTGATGTTCTGTTCAAAATGTTCGATGTCCAGTTTTTCAAAATCACAAAGTTTCATGACGTCGTGAAGAAGCGCGGCCTGGCGTAACGCCGCCAGGTCCAGTTCCCCGCCCGCCTGCCTGATCCGTTGTCCAAGAAAAAGCCCAACGGCCGCGACTTTTTTCATGTGCTTCCGGACGTGGACCGGCACTCGGTACTGTTCGATCAATGTTTGAAGCTGGTCTTCGGTCATTATTCCATGGTTATGATTCTGGTGTTTTCGTCCTTGTATTCGAAATGTATGTTCAGTTTCTTCTTGGGGAGGAGTTTTTTAATGCGCTCAGGCCACTCAATGATCACGTATGCGTTTTTTTGCTGAAACAACTCTTCAAGATCCGAACATAGAACGTCGTCCGGCTCCTGAATTCTGTAAAAGTCACAATGGTATACAAGATTTTTCCCTATCCTATACTTCCTGATCAGCGTATAGGTTGGGCTTTTAATCTCCCTCGATGGAATGCCAAGCCCCTGGGCAAATCCCTTGGTGAAGACCGTTTTCCCTGCCCCAAGGTTGCCATAGAGACATATACAGAGTGGTGTTTTGCTCTTCCTTGCCAGTTCCTTGGCATGTTGTAAAGTACTCTTTTCAGATGAGGAAATTATGGTCTCCATAGTTGATGATTTGGCTATTTTTTGCTATAATTTAAAGATTTCAATACATCGGATTCTGTCAGAAATCGCACAAAGCTTAGCACAGCCGGACCCACCGCGCGAGGCGCGGGTCAAAATCCTTGGTAAGACGGCCGGCTCAGCAATACTCCGCTTACACACTTAAAACAAAATTTATGGCAACACAACAAAAACGGAAATTGATGGTTCAATGGCTACTGGTTCTCACGTTTTTGAGCGCTGCCTCTTTTTGGGTAACCAAAAATGCTACTGATTTCCAGGCAAGCGTTATTCCTACCAAGCAGGCTCCCGCCTATGACGGACTTGTTATGCCGGTCCAGCGTTCACCTATCTGGACTTCCCTCACATCTGATCAATACAAGGCGGATTATAACGTGATCCCTCCCGAAAAGATGCAGACGATTCCCGTCTATGACGCCAATGTTTTAAAAACTCCTGTAGAACAGCTGGGCTGGAAAACCGCATCTGATCTTGCCGTGCGTAACGCAAAAATTACTTACAGCACGCCGTATATGGGAAATTACAAGCTCGACGGCGTTGAAAACGGAGGAAGCCATTTGGCCGTCGATATCAAAGTCCCTTCGAGCACCCCTGTCTATGCGATCGGGAACGGTGTCGTCGTGAAAGTTTCCAATATCAGTTCCGGTTTCGGAACCCATATCGTCGTCCGTCATGACAATTTTCCTTCCTACGACAACCAGAGCGTACTCACGACGTATTACTCTAGTTACAACCACCTCGGGCAGGCTTCGGTCAGCGAGGGCGATGTTGTCCTGAAGGGACAGCAGATTGCCTTGAGCGGCAACACGGGTGATTCCACAACCCCGCATGTACATTTCCAGATTGATAATACCAATGCCCCGTGGCATCCCTATTGGCATTTTACTTATAAGGAGGCAAGCGCAGCCGGGTATAATTTCACGACGGCGATCAATGCCGGATTCAACAAGGACAAAGCGTTGGCAACCACTATTAATCCCGTGATGTACATCCAAAAGTATGCGGGTGTGAACGGGGTGTCTTCACCGTCTCCGGCTCCAACGCCTGCTCCCGCCCCTGCGCCCGAATCGGCAACTGTCACCACTCCGGCACCGGAACCTCAGCCAATCGTCACTCCGCCGGTCGTTGAGACCCAACCCGCGGCTGTGACAACCCCGGCCGCTCCTGTCACCGTTACCCGTCCCGCCGTCAGTCTCCAGGTGCTTACTGACAAAAGTTTCATCGTCGGCGATGAGCAAACCATCACGGTCAAAGCTCTCGACGCGTCGGGGAATACGACTCCGGATTATCAGCCCCTCAACGGATTAAGTTTGCGGGTTGAAAACGGCACGGCGTCTCTTGAAAAAACCATGTTCCTGGCTTCGGAAATCCATGACGGGACCGCCACCACAAAATTCAAGGCCAATGGCCCTCAGGGACTCCGCTTCCAGGCATCCGACGGTGATTTGACCGGCCACAGCGATCTTCTCCAAAGTTCATTGTTCTCCGATGTGGACAGCGGCAGCAGTACCATGACGGCGCTGCAGTTCCTTAAAGATCACGATGTGATCGGAGGCTATCCCGACGGTACTTTTAGACCAAGAAATGTCGTTTCCCGCGTTGAAGCCCTGAAGTTCATCCTCAAGGGCGTGAACAAAAATCTTGTTGTTGCGGGACGTTTGCCCTTTAAAGATACCAGTGTGAACCAGTGGTATGCGAACTATGTTGCCACCGCTTTCAACAGCAGCATCGTGGGTGGGTATCCCGACCAGACCTTTAAACCGGGAAACACCGTGAACCGCGCGGAGTTCCTCAAGATGCTTCTTGCCGCCACTGACGTCAAACTCGACGGAAACGTGTCTGAAGATGTTTTCAGCGATGTATCAAAAACCGCTTGGTACGCTCCATACGTGAAGTACGCCAAGGATAAAAACCTCATCGATGTAAACAGTTCCTTTTTCAAACCGGAGGAAGGCATGACCAGGTCCGAGGTTGCCGAAATTATTTACCGCACCATCGTCCTGAAGCTTACCGGAGAGGAAAGATTCTCTACCGGGCTTG
>JAYRRV010000209.1:0-5452 GCA_041909955.1 Candidatus Altimarinota bacterium | reverse complement strand
TTGTATCTCTCAAGAAACTTAACTAATCGCAACTTACGTCATCATGGCTAAAATTACACTTTACAACCAGCAAGGAGAAAAAAAAGGAGATGTTCAAGTTTCTGACACCATCTTCGGTGCGAAATTTAACCAGGATCTCGTCCATCAGGCACTCGTACGCCAACAGGCTAATGCCCGCGTCAGTGAAATCACCCACACCAAGACCAAGGGTGAAGTCCGCGGAGGCGGCAAAAAACCTTTCCCTCAAAAGGGTACCGGACGGGCCCGCCAGGGTTCCATCCGCAATCCTCATTGGAAGGGCGGCGGTGTATCTTTCGGTCCAAGAAACAACCGCAATTACACCCAGATGATGCCAAAGAAGCAGCGCCGTCTGGCACTTTTCTCCGCTCTCTCATCAAAACTGACGGACGGAAAAATCATCGCCCTGGACAAGTACGAAGCAAAAGAGGCGAAAACAAAGAACTTCATGGCGATGCTCCACAAACTTCCGATCGAAAAAGACGTTCTCATTCTCATTCCGGAAAAAGACGATACCGTACAGAAATCAAGCGCAAACCTTCCATTCGTAAAAACCATGCTGGTCAACTATCTGAACATCCGTGATCTTCAGCGTTTTGACCAGATCCTGTTTTTCGAAAAGTCCCTCAAGAAGATGGAAGAACTTTTCACTACACAAGAAGCTTAATCCAGCGACCTATATTCTACCGACCTAAGAACTAAATTATGGAAACACTGTACACACTCATCAAACCAGTCGTCACCGAAAAAGCCACAGCCTTGGGCGCAAAACTCAAGTACGCGTTCTGGGTCAACCGCAAGGCGACAAAAATCGACATTAAGCGCGCCGTGAAGGAAGCCTACGGTGTCGATGTCGCAACGGTTCACATCATGAACACGCCTGCCAAAACACGGGTTGCCCGCCGCATGATCGTGGACAAACGACCCAAAATGAGAAAAGCCATCGTAACCATCAAGGGCGGGAAAAAGCTGGATGTTACCACTATTTCCAAAGACGCCAAAAAATAACCACCATTCTAAATTCTCTATTCTACCAACATGGGATTCAAGAAATTTAAAGCAACAACGCCGTCAAGAAGATTCATGAGCTCCAATACGTTCGAGGAGATCACGAAATCCAGTCCGGAAAAACGTTTAACCAAGAGTTTCAAACGCCGCGCGGGCCGCAACCACCAGGGTAAAATCACCGTTCGCCATCAGGGCGGAGGTCACAAGCAGCTCTACCGTCTGGTGGACTTCAGCCAGCGCGACAAAGTGAACATTCCGGGCAAAGTTGTCGCCGTTGAATACGATCCAAACCGGACCTGCTTCATTATGCTCGTGAATTACAAGGACGGAGACAAGCGTTATCACCTGGCTCCCGACCAGATCAAGGTTGGAACACAAATTTCCACATGCGATAAAGGTGAAATCAAGGTCGGTAACCGCATGTCACTGAAATATATTCCGGTTGGTTTTGAGATACACAATATCGAACTGAGCAAGGGCCGCGGAGGACAAATCGTCCGCTCAGCTGGTTCAAAAGCCTCAGTCGTGGCTATCGAAGGCGATTACGCACAAATCCAGATGCCGTCCGGAGAAATCCGCAAAATCGACAAAAACTGCTACGCAACCATCGGAGCGGTAAGCAATCCGGACCATTTTCATGTCAAACTCGGAAAAGCCGGACGCAAACGCTGGATGGGATGGAGACCGGAAGTCCGTGGTAAAGCGATGAACCCGATCGATCACCCACACGGTGGTGGTGAAGGTAACCAGCCGACGGGTATGCCAGGACCAAAAACCCCATGGGGTATGCCTGCACTCGGATTCAAGACTCGCAAACGCAAATACAGCGACCAGTTCATCATCAAGAGGAAGACCGACGGCAAGTTCAGAGGCGCCGCGTAATCCCCCACCCCAAGAACCACATTCTACAACCTACCATTCTCACTTATGTCACGAAGTACCAAAAAAGGACCTCACGTCGACCCGAAACTGCTCAAAAAGATTGAAACACTCAACAGCGGCAGCCAAAAAAAGATCATCAAGACCTGGGCCCGCGGATCGGTCATCGCTCCTGAATTTGTAGGACACACCATTGCCGTTCACAACGGAAAGCAGCACATCCCGGTCTTCGTCACTGAAAACATGGTAGGCCACAAACTCGGTGAATTCGCACATACGCGCAAATTCAAAGGACACGGTGGAAAACTTGCCAAAGCTGAAAGTGGAGCAGCGGCAGCACCGGCAGCACCAGCCTCCGCAGCCAAATAACTCAATCACTTACGTTTTTAAAACCTCAACATGAAAGCAATCGGACGATCATTACGCATCACTTCCAAGAAAATCAATCTTATCGCTGACCTTGTCCGCAGTAAAAACGCCCAGGAAGCATTGGATATCCTGAAATTCACTCCAAAAAAGGGCGCAAGGATTTTACGGAAGATTGTTCACAGCGCCGTAGCAAACGCCGAAAATAATTTCAAACAGGAAAAAGGTTCGCTGTTCATCAAAGAAATCATCGTCACGCAAGCCTCAACCTTAAAACGCAGCGTGCCAATCTCCCGGGGACGCATGCACCCTATTCTCAAAAGAATGGCGCACGCCACGGTAATCCTTGGTGTCCGTGATGAAGCGGAGGGTGAAAAGAAATCGAAAAAGAGTTCAACCTCACAAGTACCGGTCACAACTGCCGATGAAGCCCCAAAGAAAAAAGCTCCGGCAAAGAAACCAGCCCCGGCAAAGAAGCCGGCAGCCAAAAAGGGCGTTCAAACCATTAAAGCATAATAATCACCATTAATTTCCTTCTTCTATGGGTCAAAAAGTTAATCCTAACATCCTCCGCATCGGTATTATCCGCTCCTGGGACTCCAAATGGTTCGCCAACAAGCGCAACTACGCAAAAATGCTGCACCAGGACATCCAGATACGTAAACTCATTGAAGAAAGGCTTGCTGATGCTGCCGTTTCAAGAATTGAAATCCAGCGCAGTGCGGGAAAAGTAAACGTGTTTATTCACTCCGCCAAACCCGGAATCATCATCGGGCGTCAGGGCGCCAGCATCGAAACGCTCCGCGATGAACTTAAGAAAAAATTCCGCGAAGATTTTGCCCTCAGCATTAAAGAGATCAAGAAACCTACTCTCGACGCCAAACTGCTGGCTGACAGCATCGCCCAGCAGATAGAAAAACGTGTTTCCTATCGCCGCGCGGCAAAAATGGCGGTGGACAAAGCCCTGGAAAGCGGGGCGCGCGGAGCTAAAATCTTCCTCGCGGGACGTTTGAACGGTGTGGAAATCGCCCGTTCAGAATTCTTCGCGGCAGGAAAAATCCCCCTTCATACGCTCCGTGCTGACATTGATTATGCCTGCATTCATGCAAAAACGGCCTATGGAACCATCGGCGTAAAAGTATGGATTTACCGTGGCGACGTATTCAAGAAACGGGGCGAATCACTGCTCGCCGAACAGGCATAATTATCTTGATTCTTAAGCAAAAATCGCTATACTCTGCTAGCTCAATTCTCATCCTATGTTTACTCCCAAAAAGCTCAAATATCGCAAATCACACCGTCTCCGCGGAAGCACCGTTGGAGTGGCAACCAAGGGAACGCTCGTTTCGTTCGGAGCATATGCGCTCAAAGCCATTGAAGGCGGAGAGATCAACAGCCGCCAGATCGAAGCAGCGCGCCGCGCCATGACCCACTTCATCAAACGCGGCGGGAAAATCTGGATCCGCATATTCCCCCACAAACCGGTGACCCAGAAAGCAGCCGA
Source organism: Candidatus Altimarinota bacterium (assembly GCA_041909955.1). Taxonomy (GTDB): domain Bacteria; phylum Patescibacteriota; class Gracilibacteria; order UBA1369; family UBA1369; genus PALSA-1335. The sequence goes on along the minus strand of JAYRRV010000209.1, from coordinate 1,677 downwards.
AGTCCCGATGGGCAGCGGAAAAGGAACCGTGGAAAAATATGTCGCGGCCATCCGCGCCGGCACCGTCCTGTTTGAAATGGATGGAGTTGAAACAGCCGTCGCGAAAGAAGCCATGCGTCTCGCTTCACAGAAATTACCCGTCAAATGCCGTTTCATTGATAGCCACGTAAAACACTAATTCACTATGCTGACCAAACAAGAAATCCGCCAACTCGGAAACAAGGAAATGATGGAAGAGCTCCAAAAATCACGCCGCGAACTTCTGAGATCCCAGTTTGACGTCCGTAACGGTACGTCAAAAGAGGTCCATGCGGTTACAAATCTCAAACGGTATATTGCCCGGCTCCAGACCATCGCGAAGGAGATGAAGATGGACGTGAAGTCGAACATGAGTAAAGCCGTGGTAGCCCCGGCCGCCGAAGAAAAAACTCCGGCAAAGGCACCAAAAGCCCCGGCCAAAAAAGCGGCCACCAAGAAAACCGCGGCTCCAAAGGCTCCTGCGAAGAAAACTCAATCTGCCAAAAAATAACTCATCTCCCTAATCTAACGAAAACATGAGAACCAAAAAAGGAATTGTCACCAGCGATAAGATGGACAAGACCCGTGTTGTAACGGTTCACAGCTATAAGGTCCATCCAAAGTACAAGAAGCGCTATCGCGTTTCCAAGAAATTCTACGCCGACGATCCACAAAACACCTTCAAGATGGGCGATGAAGTAACCATCTATGAAACGAGACCGCTCAGCAAACTCAAGCGCTGGACAGTGATCAAACCGGAAGCTCAACCCGTCAAAAAATAACCTAAGACCTCTTTTAAGACACTCCCATGATTCAATTACGTAGCATGATCGAAATCGCGGACAACTCTGGCGCCAAACTGGCACAGTGCATCAAAGTCCTCGGTGGATCCCGTCGCCGTTATGCCGGCATCGGCGATGTCGTCGTCGTCACCATCAAACAGGCTTCCCCTCGCGGTGCCGTCAAAGCGCACAGCGTGGAGAAAGGTGTCGTGGTCCGCACGAAGAAAGAGATCAAGCGCAAGGACGGCACATACATCCGGTTCGACGAAAACGCCATCGTTATCATCAATAAGGACAACGAACCGAAGGGAACCCGTATTTTCGGACCTGTCGGACGCGAACTCCGTGAAAAAGGCTACCAGAAGATCATCTCCCTGGCTCCCGAAGTACTTTAAGCGGAGCGACACATTATCCCAAGCATCACTCATCACCCAACTATGAAAATCAAGGCAAACGACAAAGTATTGGTCATCAGCGGAAAAGACAAGGGTAAGGTCAGCAAGGTTATCCGCGTGATCGCAAAGCACAACCAGATTGTGGTTGAAAAGGTCAATATGCGAACCAAGCACATCAAAAAGACCTCCACCCGTGCTGGTGAAAAAATTACGTTCGAGGCTCCAATGGACGCTTCCAACGTCATGGTGATGGACCCCAAAGAAAACAAGCCAACTCGCGTAGGCTACAGAATCCTCGAGAACGGAAAGAAGGAACGCATTTCAAAACTGTCCGGCGCATCACTCGACTCCCTGCCGGAAGCATCAAAGCCAAAGGCCGCCTCCAAGAAAAAAGCAATTTAATAACTTACCATGTCAAAATTACTCACATTAAGAGAAAGATTCACCAAGACCATTCTCCCTGAACTCCAGAAAGAATTGAA
>JAYRRV010000208.1:0-2454 GCA_041909955.1 Candidatus Altimarinota bacterium | reverse complement strand
GGGTGGAAAAGTTATTTACACCAGCGACCCGCGATGCACTCAGTCGACCATACTTCCAAGTACCGTAGACAACGTATTTTTTATCAACATTCTTTCCGGCGGAGTTTTCGGATCGACGACAGACTATGCGACCGAGAAGATGTGGAAATACGAAGATACAGCGACGGTTACCTGTAAGAAATAGTTGGCGAAAGACGGGACGGAGTTCCGTCTTTTCTCTTGCTCTCCTATTTTTAGTATTCGCGATCGTACTGCCCGCAAAAACGTACGCGGATGCTCTTCAAACCGCCCTAAGTTCTGCCAAACAGCTAGGACTAGCGTCGCATCCCACGTGGAGAGCACTCCTGCACTACGCTGGCAGCAGATGTCGAGTTACTAGTCCGACCTTTCTCCTTCAACCTAAGTCATGCTCTTTAGAGCAAGAGTTAACTCTATTAATCACGTCTGCCTTCCAAGCTGATAGCGAGTCGCTAAAAACACTTTCCTGCAGATTTCCCGCCCGTCTTCAGTTTCTATCGGCGGAGTTGGCTCCACACGGTATTGCAATCCCCTATTCTCCGTGTGCAGACCTAATCGAATACGAAAGAAGAGCGCCCGCGAACGAAATCTCTCTCATCTTTGCATCAGAAAACATCACTCACCCAATGAGTATGATGGGACACGTTTTTCTAAAATTTTCTGGAAACAACGATGCGGGTGAAGTCGTTGAACATGCCGCAACATTTTTCGCGGATACTCAGTCTCACAACTTCGCGACTCTCGCACTGGGTAGCTTGGTCACCGAACCCTATGTACAGGCCAGGGTTAAGATGATTCCGAAGGTGAAGGAGCCAAGCCTGGAGGCCGAAGCGCTCATGCGTGACGTGAAGGAGTTGATTTCCAGAGTATCCCGCGGAGGAAAAACGCTTCCCCCCGAACTTTTGATCGGACTCGAGAATCTTACCGATGTTGAAGAACTCTCCGACCTGGCGGCTTCCTACCTTACTCTTGAGGTGAAACGTAAACAGGAAGTTCTGGAAATCGAAGGGCTTGAGGACCGTCTCAAAAATATCATCGAATATTTGAACAAGGAGCTGCTGCTTCAGGAAATCCGAAAAAAAATCCACTCGGAAATGAACAAGGACGTGGAAAAATCCGAGCGTGACTATCTTCTCCGTCAGGAAATGAAGGTGATTAAAAAAGAGCTTGGTGACAAGGAAAACAGCGGTATTCCCGGCATGGAGGGCATGGACAACCATGACGAGATCAAGGAACTCCAGAAGCGGATCGCAGCTTCAAAAATGCCGGGAGACGTTGAGAAAATCGCCAAAGGCGAACTGGAAAGACTCAAGAAAATTTTCCCGTTCTCCCCGGAGTTCGGGGTTGCTCGCACCTACATTGAATGGTTGTGCGACATGCCGTGGAATAAGAGTTCAGACGCGGTCGTCGACGTCAAAAAAGCCAGAAAAATACTTGACGAAGACCATTACGGTCTGGAAAAAATCAAAGAACGCATTCTGGAATATCTTTCCGTCTATCAGCTCCAGGGTTCCCCCGGAGCAACGATCCTCTGCTTTGCCGGACCACCCGGTGTTGGAAAAACATCTCTGGGACGTTCCATCGCGCGCGCCCTCGGGCGGGCGTTCATCCACACTTCCCTCGGAGGTATCCGTGACGAGGCGGACATTCGCGGGCACCGCAGGACCTATGTGGGCGCGCTTCCGGGTCGCATTATCCAGAGCATCAAACGCGCGCAGTTCAACGACCCCGTGTTTATGCTCGATGAGATCGATAAAATCGGCCGCGATTTTCAGGGGGACCCTGCCGCCGCCCTCATTGAAGTGCTGGATCCCGAACAGAATTTCGCCTTCACCGACCATTATCTTGATGTCCCTTTCAATCTCAGCAAGATACTGTTCGTCACAACAGCAAATATGCTTGACCCGATTCCTCCCGCTCTTCTGGACCGCATGGAGATCATTGAACTCCCGGGGTATACCGAAGAGGAAAAGATGGTGATCGCCCACAAGTATCTTCTTCCCAAACAGCTCAAGCTGAACGGACTGGAAAAGTTTCCTTTTACCATGACCGACGAATCGATCATCAAAGTGATCCGCGCCTATACGTTTGAGGCCGGTCTGCGTGAACTGGAACGGGAAATCGCTTCAATCTGCCGTAAAGTGGCAAAGAAAATGATCGAAACCAAGGAAGTGACCAAACAGGTGGGGGTCAAGGATATCAGCCCGCACGATTTCCGGCGCACCTTTGTCGGGGATTTACTGGACGCCGGGGCCGATATTGCGACGGTGCAGCGCATGGCCGGTCACGCCGATATCAGTACCACCGCCCGCTACGACCGGCGGGGGGAAGAGGCCAAGCGCAAGGCGGCCGGGCTGCTGCATGTGCCCTATGTGCCGCGCCCGGCGGAGGCGGAGGCGTGAAAAATTTATGTAAAGCCAATTTCCGGCGATTCCG
>JAYRRV010000207.1:0-4741 GCA_041909955.1 Candidatus Altimarinota bacterium | reverse complement strand
TTTTGTGCCTTTTGGAGAAATGGCGACACTGAGCTTGGAGCAGTGGGGATTGATATTGTTTATCGGCTTTTTTTCGACCGGCGTTGCTTATTGGCTCTGGCATATCGCCTCAAAGCGCCTCAACGTCATCCCTCTTACCCTGAATTTGGTGTATATCGGCATTATTACAGTATTGAGTGAAGTCATTTTTCTTCATATCTCACTGGACTGGAAGTTCATCCTTGGTGGTGTTTTGATGGTCATCGCCTCTGTTGCAGCCGAAATCATCAATATCCAGGCTAAGAATTATCATGATCGTCATCGACCGATCGAACATCGTTCTTCAACATCAGTGGACGTTTAAAATAATTTCTGATATTTTTTGAGAAAAGGGGGTACTTGACAAAAGCTCGTTTTACTATTATAGTTTGCGCCCTTGGAGGATTGCGAGGGAGCGGAATATGTATCATTTATGGCCTCTGAAATACCACAACTTGAACCATCTGCCGGTACCCTTGATGGATCCACTCAACATCCGTTGCCGTCGGTGATTACTGAGGAAAGCGGCATCATGCCAAAAATCGAGCCCCGTGTAAGAGCGGTGGACCTTCCGGCAACACCAAGAACACCAAGACGATTGAGAAACGACCCGGGAAAAGGGGTGGGATCGTGCATGGGTGAGACACGGGGTTTGGTGAGGAAATGTGTGGCAGGGGTAGGCCAGACTGTTGGTCAGCCAATAAACTCCATGACGACTACCGGGAAGGTGTCGTCTCGTCCCCCGGGCCGCGGCAGCGACCGCCCGCCGGGCGGAGAAGGTGGAGGCAACGGCGGTAATGGAAACGGCAGAAGACGGAAAGGCGGCTCCGGAGAACATCCGGCGGCGGTCTTGGAAAACGCCGAAGGGATGCAGCAACCAACGAAGGATGTCCTGACGGTTAAACACCTGCTTCAGAAACGGCATGGGATTGTTGTGGAAACACCTCTTATTTATGAAACTTCAGCGAATCAGCGCGAATATCGTGAAAGATTGTTCGGCCCTCAGATGTGGGCTACAATTCATGAACTTCAGCAACGCGCTGATTTGAAGCAGATCGAACAACTTGATCCCGTTAGACGGGTTGAGCAGTACTATGCCATGCTCGCGGCGGCGGACGCCTACAAAGCCGGGGAGATCCCCGAGTCGAACATCGGAGCGATGTTCGGCCTTCACGGGGACGACCTCATGGACCTGTTCTGCTCCATAGAAGGAGACGAAGTGACTCGGAAGAAGAGCATTGAACTTGCGCCGGGCAACGGAGAAATCAGCCGGACCCTTATGGATGCCCGCGACAAGTACCTTGGCCTGGCGCATATCAGACACGGTATTCCCAAAGAGGGACGCATAAAAAGGGAACATATAGAGTTGCTCTATCGCAATGCATTCGAGAATGCCCAAAATATTTCCAAGAGCATTGACCCGAATATTTCCGCCGTGGATCTGGTGAGAAAATTTGTACTCAAGGCAAGAAAGAAGCTGATCAATGGAAGGCAGGCGGATATTTGCGCCTCACCCGAACAGTTTTTTGAATCAACAGGCCTGGAGCCGAATTCCGCCGACTATCTGTTTATGAACCTGGCCCTGGATCGCCTGGGGGATGCCAACGCGGCTTTAAGAAATATGAAACTCCTGTCAAAAATGGACGGATCGACCCGCTTTCTGTTCGGGTTCTATGCGCCATTTTCTCCCCAGACGCTCAGCTTCTCGCGGAATGAAAACATTCCAGAGTTTGAATGCTTTGACCGTGACCGAGATCTGCGGCACCGATGGATCGACCTCAGCCGCGTCGAAACCATCTACCGGATTATTGCGGACCTGAATATTATGTACGGTTTCAACACCAAGCGGGTCGCCGAGCATGAGTACGAGGTGTACAGCGCACACTGTATTGCCGAGACCGCCGGGGTGTTGCGCACCGACCCCAAATACGCCTTCCTCAAGGATTTTGATTTCAATGATGAGGAGCTCAACCAGCGCCGCGCCGACGTCTTCAGCGGAACAATTCCCGATGGGGAACTCGTAGGTTTCCCGGAACGAGAGCCGGTCATCCTGATTTCAGGAAATATCACCCTGCCGGAAGACGGGGAAAGATACAAACAGTTCGAGGACGACGACGCTGCGTAGAGTCGTCATGATACCGCGTCCTGGGCCTCTTTGAGGCTCAAAGTCTTTTCGTAGAATGCCTTGCCGATGATCGCTCCGGCGGCCCCGATTTTTTTGAGCAGTAGCAGATGTTTCACTTCGGAAATTCCTCCCGAAGAGTAGATTTTGAGATCTTTTCCGGTGATCAAAAAGAGCCGGTCCATCTCATCATAATTCGGATGGATCAGCGTACCTTCGCTTCTTTCATCTTTGTATATTATCTCTTTAATCCCCAGAGGGATGAGTTTTTCCGCGAAATCAACGACATCGATCAGTTCGCCGTCCGATGTTTTCCCGTCTCCGATCACGCCGCTGCCTTTGGACTGGATCTCCACGATGACCTTGTCCGCACCAAAATGATCCACCGCTTCCTTCACCACGCTAAATGCAAACGGTCTTATGATAATTTTCGCGGCTCCTTTTTCAAAAGCGGCTTTCATATCTTCGACGTTCCGGAAACTGGCTTCCAATTGCACCGGAATTTTCACCGAGGCGATGATTCTTCCGATGATTTCATGCTGGGTAAACTTACCCTCCCTGCGGCTGTCCAGATCGACAACGTGAAGTTTTTGGGCGCCCCCCTTTTCAAAATACCTCGCCATTTCCACAGGGCTTTTGTAATAGGTCTCCTTCTGGTCGTAGCTGCCTTTGTATAAGGCCACGCAACGTCCGTCCAATATGTACATAGCCGGAATGATCTCCATGATCTTAACATTACAAATATTTTTTATCCTCTCCGCTCTGCGCCGATAATGAACGCTTCGCGGTTTGCTCGGGCTAACTTGTACGCCCTCGCAAATGTCTCGGCATGCATGATGCCTCGCCAGCTGCGCTCTGCAGATGTCATTATCGGCGCAGAGCGGACGGGCCATGAATAAACATTTCTAGTTGTTAAATCTGAAGTGCATGATGTCGCCGTCTTTCACCACATATTCCTTTCCTTCGGTGCGCATGAAGCCTTTTTCCTTGGCTGCAAGTTCACTGCCCGCCGACACAAAGTCGTCGAACGCGATGGTTTCCGCACAGATGAACCCTTTTTCAAAGTCCGTATGGATGACTCCCGCGGCCTGGGGACCTTTGTCCCCTTTGTGGATGGTCCAGGCGCGAACCTCTTTCACTCCGGCGGTAAAATAGGTGATGAGACCCAACGTCTCGTACGCCGCACGGATAAGGGCGTTCAAACCGGTTTCCTTGAGTCCCAGGTCCTGGAGAAACATCTTTGCTTCCTCGTCACTGAGCGCACCGAGTTCCTCTTCGATTTTGGCGGAAATAGGGATAACTTTCTGGTCGGGACGGAGGTTAAGATTTTTTTTGAATGCTTCGGGATCAAAACTCCTGACGTCGCTTTCACTCACGTTTGCGATATACAGAAGCGGCTTGGCGGTGAGGAGATGAAGGTCCGTCATATCCGTCTTTTCTTCCTCCGTGAGACCGGCATCGATGATCTTTTTTCCTTCACTGAGAAGTTTTTCCACCTTTTCCACCAGCGCCGCGTATTGCGCTTTTTTCTTGTCGCCCGATTTTGCGTCGTTTTTTGCCTTTGACACCCGCTTCTGAACGGTCTGGAGGTCCGCGAGAATCAATTCCGTTTCCAGAATTTCCATGTCTCTTTTGGGGTCAACGTTACCATGCACGTGAATCACGTTGCCGTCGCTGAAGACGCGTACTACCTGGGCGATGGCGTCGCATTCGCGTATGTGTGCCAGAAACTGGTTCCCCAATCCTTCGCCTTCGCTTGCGCCTTTCACCAGGCCGGCGATGTCAACGAATTCAACAATGGCGGGAATGGTTTTTTGCGGAACGACCAGTTCGACAAGTTTCTGCAAACGGTGATCGGGTACTTCCACCACCCCCACGTTGGGATCAATGGTACAGAACGGATAGTTTGCCGCCATGGCGCTTTTGGATTTGGTGAGTGCGTTAAAAAGTGTTGATTTTCCCACATTGGGGAGTCCGACAATTCCGATTTTCATAGTCTTAGAGAGCGGTTAAAGAAATCATGACGGTGTTGAGCTGCGAGTCGGGAAGGCTGACGCCTTTTGGAAGGATTAGTTTCACTTTCGTCGGTGTCTCGGCAAATTTGAGCAGGTCCAGTGAAACGGGTTCCGTTTCAATCGTTTCAATCCCGCTCAGAACATCCTCTTTACCCTGAATAGTCACCGTTTCGGGCGAAACGACCAGTTTTTTGGAAATGACCACCAGATCCACCTTTCCCTGGAGATTTGGTTTCACCGTTACGGTTTTCTTCTGGACGTCCTGCTGGATGGTGACTTCCACGAGCGCCTGCTCGGAACTGAGCGTTACATTTTTGAGCGATGAAATGTTCTCGGGGAGTTTAAGTGCGACGTTCTGTTTGAAATTGCTGCTTTCACCTCCATCAAGTTTGATTTCGGCAGTTATCGATGAAAGTTTGGCCAACAGACTTTCCCCTCCGCTGACTTTCACCGTCTGGGGAGAAATCTGCACATCCTTCACACTGTATCCTTTGGCCGGATTTCCGGTCATTACGGTCTTTATTTTCAGATCTTTTTCCTTGATGGGTTCCAGGACGACGTGAACGGTCGAAGGTTCCACTTTAAG
>JAYRRV010000206.1:0-5466 GCA_041909955.1 Candidatus Altimarinota bacterium | reverse complement strand
CTCTTCATTCTGGTCCGGTTTGGGTTTTTTGGATTCGCTGGCGGCAAGCCATTCAAGGTAGCCGCGGTCGGAGGCGGCGACCTCCTGGAAGGTTTTGTTGAGGTATTTGCCAAAGGCAAAGGTCTGCAGAAGGACCGGGGTTTGGGTGAGTTCCAGCATTTTTTTGATGATTTCGTCCGTGCCGCCCAGGGTGAATTGTTCCTGGACCCGGTTTGAGAGGTACTCAAAGAGCGATTCCAGAATGATGACGTCGCCCATGGCGTCGTGGGCGACTGCGGGGGTCGACGGGCCGGGATCCAGCGAGCCGTCCAGATTGAGTGCGTAGCGCAGGTACTGGAGTTTGTACTGTTCGCCGGGGACCAGGTGTTTGGCGAGGCGGAGGGTGTCTATGAAGCGGCCGGGTTCCACCGTGATGCCTTCGTTTTGGAGGATTTTGACGTCGAACGGGGCGTTGTGGGCGACCAGGAGGTGGTCTTTGAGGAGTTCCTGGAGACGGGACTGTGTGGGGCTGCCCTGGAATTCGGATTTATCCGCGACCATTTTGGGGGTGATGTGGTGGACAGCCATCGCTCCGAAGGAGATGCTCACGCCGGCGGGCGGTTTGAAATATTCGCAGACGCTTTCGCCGGTGGCCGTGTCTTTGTAGGCCAGCTGGAGGAGGCGGGAGTCCGGGGTTTTGTCGGTGGTTTCGGTGTCGAGGAAGAGGAGGGACATGGGGGAATTATATCAGGTTTCGGCGGAATTCAGGATGTTTTTAGATTTTGTTCATGCGTGGTGGAGTAGAAAGGGGATATCCCCTCATTTTTTTGTTATGAAAACCCGTAAATCATTGAATGTGAAAGGCACGGAGATTGCTTTGCTGGCAAAGGGCGGGAAGGATTATATCAGTTTGACGGATATTGCCAGGTACAGAGATAAAGATAGGACAGATTATGTTATTCAGAACTGGATAAGAAACCGTGGAACCATTGAGTTTTTAGGATTGTGGGAAAAATTAAATAATCCCAATTTTAAACCCATCGAATTCGATGGGTTTAAAAACTCTGCGGGGGCCAATGGTTTTACCTTACACCCGGGGAAATGGATTAAGGCTACGAATGCCATCGGTCTGATCTCTAAATCTGGCCGCTACGGCGGCGGCACTTTTGCCCACAGGGATATTGCGTTTGAATTCGCTTCCTGGCTGAGTCCGGAGTTCAAGCTCTATCTGATCAAGGAGTTCCAGCGGTTGAAGGAGGATGAAAATCAGAGAAAGTCGCTGGATTGGGATGTGAGGAGGGCGTTGGCGAAAATCAATTACCGGATTCATACGGATGCCATAAAAGAGCACTTGATCCCTGGGTTGATTACAAATCAGCAGGCTCACGGTATTTATGCCAGCGAGGCGGATATTTTGAATGTGGCGTTGTTCGGGATGACCGCCAAGGACTGGCGCGAACAAAATCCGGATAAAGAGGGGAATATCCGTGATTATGCCACCGTGGAGCAGCTGGTGGTGTTATCCAATCTGGAAAGTCTGAATGCCCTGCTGGTTGAGGAAAAGATTGATCAGGCGGAACGGTTGGTGAAACTGAATGCGATTGCGATCACGCAGATGCGGTCGTTGCTGGGGAGTTCGGAAATGAGAAGATTGGGTGGAATGTAGGGCAATGAGGTGGGAAAGCATGATGTTTATGATTAAGATATTGAAAAGCCCCGCCGGAGCGGGGCTTTGTGTTGTACGACCGAAGCCGGATTATTCCTTCACCAGCGCCAGTCTGATTCCCAGCAGCATCAGCAGACCTCCGAAGGTGCGGCTGATGGCTTTTTCGAATCGCCGATAGACGTTCTGGATGCGTTTCTGGCTGAAGAAGACGGCTACCAATGAGAACCAGGCGGCGGTTGCCAGGATCATGTAGGCGCTTCCGGCGATCAGCACGGCTATGGGGGTTTCCGGTTTGATGACGAGCGTGAAGATGGACAGCATGAAGAGCGTGGCCTTGGGATTGAGCAGGTTGGTGAGGTATCCGGATTTGATGGCCTGGAACGGGGTGATGTCCGGTTTTTTGATCTGATGGTTGATTTCACCCAGGGCGGTTGGTTGCTGCGAAGGTTTGCTCATGAGCGATTTGATGCCGATGTAGACCAGGTATGCGGCTCCAAGGTATTTGATGACGCTGAAGAGCAGGATGGATCTGGAGATGACAAAGGCGAGCCCGGTCACGCAGTACAGCAGGTGCGTGGCGATGCCGAGGGCAAAGCCGACGGCGGTGTAGATGCCGGTCCGGCGGGAGTAGGTGAGGGAGTTTTTGAGCGCGAGCAGGAAGTCCGGGCCCGGGCTGATGAGCGCCAGGGTGTGCAGGCCGCAGATGGCGGCCAGAAGTGCGAGGTTTTGCATGGTGGTTGGGTTAGAGGTATAATTTTCATCTGAGGTAGTTTTCTTACTTACCTCGGTGGTGGAGGCAATAGGAGTTCAACTCCTGCGCCCTGCAAAACTCCTTTAGAGTCTTCTGAGGGAGTTTTTTGATGCCAGAAAAAGCTGCCAACATGTGGCAGCTTTTGGTGTTCAAGCATTGATCCACAATGTTTTAACTGTTTTCAGCAGGTCCCTCGTAGGGGATCTGTTTCAGGTTTTCACTAAGGTTTGACGCGGGAAAATCCGGTTTGGGAAAATCCGGGGCTGGTAAGTCTGGAGCGGGCTGCTGTTCGATCACGATCTGGAACTGCTGCACCGGGAACATGGCCTGTTCCATCCGCTGGAATTCGAAGTCCATTTGTTCGAACATTTTTTCGATGTCTTCAAAAAATGAGTCTTGCATCATAGTTATGATTTGCCAGGGTTATCGAAGAGTGATTCTTCGCTTTCTTCGGTCATGAAGACGATGTGCCGGTGCACGGCGTCCGTCATGATGAACATGCGGTCGGATTTTGGTGAGCTTGGTTTGGCGAAGAAATATTTTTTACCGGTTTCCGGTTCAAAGTTGCTATCCCAGTACGCTTGCGTCCATCCGCTGTCGGGCGTGGAGTACTTGAAGTACATTTTTTTGAACTCTTCCTTGGTGATCTCTTTTTCGTGTTCTTTTGAAGCCATGGCTCGTGTGTGCGTTATTTTTTATCAACCACTTCGCCTTCGGCCGCGCCGGCGGTGTCCGGGCTTTCGTCCGGGATCGGTTTTTTGTCACCGGCCTGGTAGACTTTGGTGCCGTCGTCTTCCGGAGTCGCTCCGGCCGGGCCTGCCCCGGCACCGGCGGCGCCCTGAGCCGCACCTGCGGCTTTGTACATTTCCGCACCGACCTTCTGGATCACTTCGGAAAGTTCGTCATAGGCCTTCTGGAGTTCTTCCGGTTTGGCGTTTGGTGCGCCTTTGTCATCTTTACTCTCGAGCAGTTTTTTGAGCGCGTCGATTTTTTCGGTCACCGGCTTTTTCACATCGTCGGCAACTTTATCGCCTGCGTCCTTGAGGGTTCTTTCGGCCTGCAGGACGAGGCTTTCAGCCTTGTTGCGGGTTTCCACGGACTCTTTCTTCTTCTTGTCCTCTTCCGCGAACTGTTCGGCCTCCTTGCGCATCTTTTCGATCTCGGCGTCGCTCATGTTGCTGCTGCCGGTGATGGTGATGTGCTGGACTTTGTTCGTGGCCTTGTCCATGGCTTTGACGTTCAAGATTCCGTTGGCGTCAATATCGAAGGTGACCTCAATCTGGGGAACTCCACGTGGAGCCGGCGGGATGCCGTCCAAAATGAACCGGCCGAGCGATTTGTTGTCCGCGGCCATTGGGCGTTCGCCCTGGAGCACGTGGATTTCCACCGACGGCTGGCTGTCCGCCGCCGTTGAAAACACCTGGGATTTGGTTGTTGGAATGGTGGTGTTGCGGTCGATGAGTTTGGTCATCACACTTCCCATGGTTTCCAGGCCCAAAGAAAGGGGAGTGACGTCGAGAAGAATGATGTCTTTTACATTCCCCTGGAGTACGCCGCCCTGGATGGCCGCACCGAGCGCCACGACTTCGTCGGGGTTGATGCCGCGGTGAGGTTCTTTTCCGAAAATCTCTTTCACTTTTGCCTGGATGGCCGGCATACGAGTCATGCCTCCCACCAAAATGACTTCGTCAATGTCGCTCAAATAGACTTTGGCGTCATCGATGGCTTTTTTGCACGGCTGGACCGAGCGTTCGATGAGATCAGCCGCCAGGTCTTCCAGTTTTGCCCGGGAAAGTTTGGTGGTGAAATGCTGTGCCGCACCGCCTTTGTCCATGGCGATGAACGGGAGATTGATGTCCGCTTCATGGGTCTGGGAAAGGGCGATCTTTGCTTTTTCCGCTTCGTCGCGGAGGCGCTGGATGGCGACCTTGTCTCCGGAAAGATCGATGCCGGACTGTTTTTTAAATTCTCCGATGAGGTAGTTCACGATCACTTGGTCGATGTCGTCACCGCCCAGATGGGTGTCTCCGTTCGTGGAGAGCACTTCAAACACGCCGTCGCCAAGTTCCAGGATGGAGATGTCGAACGTTCCTCCTCCAAAGTCGTACACGGCGATTTTCTTGTCCTTGGCTTTGTTCTTGTCGAGACCGTACGCGAGTGCGGCGGCCGTGGGTTCGTTAATAATTCTTTTTACATCCAGTCCCGCGATCTTGCCCGCGTCTTTGGTGGCCTGGCGCTGACTGTCGTTGAAGTATGCCGGAACGGTGATGACCGCCTCGGTCACTTTTTCACCAAGGAACGCTTCTGCGTCCGCCTTTAGCTTGGCAAGAACCATCGCCCCGATTTCCGCCGGGCGGTGCTCTTTGCCATTCATGACGATTTCCGCTTCTCCGCTGCGTCCGGATACAACTTTATAGGCAATGTTCTTGATCTCACTGCCGACTTCGTCGAACTGGCGTCCGATGAAACGCTTGGAGGAATAGATGGTGTTTTCCGGGTTGGTGACCGCCTGGGCTTTTGCCGTCACGCCCACCAGACGTTCGCCGTTTTTAATAGCCACGACGGAAGGGGTGGTCCGGAATCCTTCGGAGTTTGGGATGACGATTGTTTCTGTTCCCTGCATCACTGCCACGCAGGAGTTCGTGGTCCCAAGGTCGATGCCGATGATTTTTGACATAGTGTTTGAGTGTTAAATTTTAATAAAAATTCAAAATTAGCACTCATAATTATAGAGTGCTAAGGATGGAGAGTCAAGTGTTTGGAATACACTCTCAATTCTGCCGTCTTTTTGATGTACAAATTGTGAGTTCGCGCGTTTGCTTGAGCTGTCGGAGCTTGTTTTGATCTTCTTCGGGTTTTTGCTTGGCGGCTTCGTCTTTTTCGAGTTGGCGTTGGCCCATCTTCACGAAGTTCGGGTGGAAAAGTTCCGGACGTTCAGTCAAGAGTCTGACAAGACGTACTCTGGCGTTCGGGAGACGGTTGGAAATCATCATGTCGTATCCCGGAGCTCTGAATTGTTGAGGGAGGATGAATTGGGAGAATGTTTGTCTGCCGTTTAAGCAGGTGTTTT
>JAYRRV010000205.1:0-4583 GCA_041909955.1 Candidatus Altimarinota bacterium | reverse complement strand
GGGTACTGGTTGCAACCAGCAAATCCCGACTTATGCAATTCAGACGGATGAAATTTGTACTGACGGTTAAATGATGGTACCATAGCAACACATCAATTAACAAAAACCAATATGGGCAATAAACGCGGCGGACTCTTGTTTGGCGTCATCGTAGGAACCCTCCTGGGTGTTTTGTTTGCCCCCAGAAAAGGAAAAGAACTTCGGAAACAACTGAAAAACGAAGTAGCGAAAGGTGGAGTCGGTACTGAAACCCTGAAGAAAAATTTTGTTGAAATGGGTGAAGACATGGCCTCCACAGCCGGAGAAGTATACAGCCAGCCGGAGGTCCAGAAAGTGGTGAAAAAAGGAAAAAAACAGGTGGATCAGTGGATGCAGGTGGCGGAGGGACACATTGAAAAAGCGGAAGAAAAAGTGAAGGGACTCGGCGAAAAATATCTTGATATCGGTGACGAGCAGCTCCAGAAAGTTTCCGATAAAATTCATCACGCCTCCAGGAAGGTTCAGGGAAAAATTCACTCATTGAGGCAAAAATTCATGGGTGACGTGAAATTTTCAAAAAAACCGATTTCAAAAACGGAAAAACGGGCATCAAGTGCATCAAAGAAATCAGCGCCAAAAGGTGCCTCCAAAAAGAGAACCAGACGGGTGAACATCAAGAAAAAATAGTTCCAGCACTACAACCGGTGTTTCCTTAGTGAGTCCATCATGGCGATTCGTGTGGCCACGAGTTCGGCGGTGCCGATGTCTTTTCTGTGAAACACGGGCCCTTTCACGCTGCCGCAGGCGCTTTCCGCCACTTGCTCGGCTTCCATGATCGAATCGGCGATGCCTACAAACGCCACGGCACGTGATGAACTGAGCATCAAACCCTCCGGAGTCTGGTCCACGGAAGAATAGTACATTTTTACTTCAGGGGGGACTTTCCCGACCTCGATCTTCATGCCTTTCACAGGCTTGTCCGGATATCCTTCAGGTACAAGGTACTTACAGACGGTCGCCTTGTTCGCAAATTGAACTTTAAGCTCATTGAGATTTCCATTAATAATAGCCTCGCAAACATGAACAAAATTTGTGTTCAGTAATGGGAGGACATTCATGGATTCGGGGTCGCCGAACCGAGCGTTATACTCGATCAAACGGACACCCTGAGAAGTTGCGATGAACCCGCCGTACATGATTCCCTTAAACTGGGCGCCGGTTTCCCGGATGAGTGCATCTGCGACACGGTGAGTGATGGCACGAGCCTCGTCCAGATCGGTAGGTTTAAGGAAGGGGAGTGAGTGGTTGGCATCTGAATAGGAACCCATGCCGCCGGTGTTTGGCCCTTTATCGCCGTCAAACGCTCTTTTATGATCCTGTACCGTCGGCATTTCGACGGAATGTTTGCCATCCACAAAGCTCATAAGACTAAACTCCTGTCCGACGAGTTTTTCTTCGATCACCACACGTCCTGCGGCCTGCAGGCACTCCCGCGCATACGCCAGTGCTTCGCCGTGTCCGTTCAGATGGTCGCCGGATACTTTTACCCCCTTGCCACCCATCAGGCCATCTGCTTTCACGACAAAGTGTTCGCCAAGCTCCTCAAGGAACTCCTTCATACCGTCCTCATCAAAGTACACCCTGAATCGCGGATTTCCCGGTATGTCGTATTTGCGAACCAGCTCACGGGTAAAACCTTTGGAGGATTCAAGCCTCGCCACAGTCTTGAGCGGGGCCACTGAATGAATCCCCACTTCCAGCAATGCATCCGCAAGCCCGCTGCCAATAGGGTCATCGGGACCTATAAAGGCAAAATCAGGTTTCACGTGCATGGCATACTCCCGGATTTTCACGAAATCCTCAAGTGGCCCGGTGTGATAATCTTCGGCAAGCCCAAGAATTCCTGGGTTTCGCGCCTTTCCATAACAAAAAACCTGAGCATCACTTCGTTTCAGGGTTTCCGCGATCACATGTTCCCGCGCACCGTTCCCTACGAGCAAAACTTTTTTCATAGGTCGCCATCATTAAAAAGTACACCGACAGTGTATGGAATCGGAAGAAGGGAGACAAGTCTAAACATTATCGTTACACGAGCCTCTGTGAATCCAGCGTGTCGATAAATACCTGGGCGATACTCTGGACGCGATCGCTCACAGTATGCTGAGCAAGGAGTGTGCGGAGCATTGTAAAGTGCCGCAAACTTGCAGGATCGCAATCCACGGTGGACTCCCGGTAATCCACATATGCTATGCGGTGGATAAGTTTCCCCGCATAAAGACCGAGTTTTGTTTGAGGAACATTCACCCGTTGTTCAAAGAGATGTGCGGAGAGATGTTCCATAATTTCGACCATCACCGCATGGATGAGTTCTGCGGTGGTCATGCTGTCCAGAGGTTCATCTTTCCAGTGGAAACAAAGCGCATCGGAATGAATGAAAGATAAATCAATCCCTTTTTCCCTAAACAGCGCGGAGCACTGAGTTACAAGATCGGTCAGTTTCCTGAAGTCCAGAACATTGAGTTGTTCACGGGTGGGTTCTTCCGAGGGTAGATCTGCCAAGGGGTCACTCGGGTGCGGGGGAGGGAGTGCGAAAGGGTCTTCAGTCGCAAGTTCATGGTAGGGGAGGAGATCTTCTTCCGTTTCATCACCCGCCACTATTTCTATCACTGGACCATCTTCAGCGGTCCGCGGGATTCCATACCCCCTTGGCAAGGGTGAAGGATTTAAGCTCGGATGGGTTCCGTTCATTACCGCCCTGATTTGAGACAGAGCATTCTGCGCGGCAATGTCGACAGCCGGCGGGATGGAAGGGACGGATGAGGGAGGAACCGAACTCCCAGGGTTCAGCCGGTCGGGAGGTGGTGGCAACGGTGATGAACTTGCGGTGAGGGATATTCCCAAGGCATCGTAGTCGACCGGGGCCGGAACAGTCACCGCGTTATCATCAACATCGGCCTCTCTCTCCGGCATGATAGGAGTTGGCCGGTCATAAGGAAACTCGCTAATGACAGTCCCGTGGGCAACCTGTTTGCCGTTAGGAGGCGGAACGTGAGGTGCTGTCGGTGGAGCGGATGGAAGTGGTTCGCCAGTCTGAAGCATGGCATCAATATTTCGCTCAAGCTCTTCTTCAACACTGAGAGTTCGTTCACCGGCGACAATACTTTCATCATCCAGTCCCAGAGAGCGGTCTTTATCGTTTTCACTGGCCATAATCCTGAGAAAGAAAAGGTAGTTCACTATAATACTCCATCCCCACAATGTACAACCCCAAAAGAGACCATAGGTTACACCTGTGGATCCCCGGCTAAAAAAGGGTACCGAAGAACGTCAGGACAGCATCACTCGTCCGTACCATGTATCAGGCCGCGCAAATGGATCGACAATTCACAGAGCTGGACGAAAAAAGTGTTTTTTTTCAAGAATATTCTGGCTGCTTCCTGGGCATGCCGATTCATTCCGGATTTTGCGAGGCCGATGGGACAAACACCGCTTTCAGCCTTTGCGTGATAAAGAATCAGGTCAACCATCTGGGCCAGAAGCATCACATAATCTATTGGAGTAGCCCCGGCCGGCAGTTGCTGCTCCACAAAATGGACCGGAACTCCCAGGCCGCGCGCCCTGTTATGCAAAAGAGCCATTTCAAGATCTTCACGTAAAAACGGATGCGTGTCATTGGCATGCCGGGTGGTGGATGCAACATCCCCAGGACCCCCTAACACACGTTCGACCTGATGGCGGAACGGATCGGGGTTTATCGGAGACCGAAAATCAAAACCTGCCTGTGGTTTACGTGCCACTGCGCTTGGTTCCTGACGGTCAACATCCCCGGACTCGGGTGCTGGTGGGGGGGTCGAATCAACCTGTGCCATAGCAGCTATCATGAAAAGAATGGCTTAATTAGTAGCATAAAAGCAGAAATAAGTCAAATAAATCGCGACTCTATCCCCCTAAGGTGGAAAATGCGTGTTTTACCGCTACAGATCGCTGAAATCGAGGTCCAAAAGCTTGCGTTGTTCCGGCATGGCGGGTTTCCCCGATTCCGGCTTCTGAAGCACATCCTCCACGGTGAGTTCTTTTTGAGGTTTAGCGGTTTCTTCCGGTTTCTTTGGAACCTCAAAAGCGACCACGGTCATTGGATAATCTTCAACTTCCCCTTCGTGCTGGCGTTTGATGATCTTTCTCATGAGGTCGCCAACCACATCATTGAGCTTTTTGCCTCTTTTAAGCTGGGCCGTGATCAACTGTCCGATCGTTTTGTCATAGTAATGTTCTATGCCGCCAAAAGACTTCATAAAGTCGGTCGTTGCAACAATGACAACCTCCCCCGGGGCGGCCATCAGAGTTTCCACTTCAGGCTTAAAAGTTTCGTCGGTTTGACCGGCCGACATTGTCAGGATACTTTCGATTCTCTTAGGAGTCGCTCCCGTGGCTTTGGAATATTTCTCAAGAATTTCCGTTCTCCGCTTCATTGGGAGTTTCGCCTTTGACATGGTCGCGCTAACGGTCTGGGGAGTTACCTTTACGAGATTACCCGAGTGAGTATCAAGAACAAAACAGTGAACATCCCCGGCCTTCATGACATCAATGGCATACAGAGGATCATC
>JAYRRV010000204.1:0-5237 GCA_041909955.1 Candidatus Altimarinota bacterium | reverse complement strand
GAAAAGATCGTGATGCGTATTCAGGACCGTTCCCGCAAAATTCCCGAACTGACCGAACTGGGTATGCAGGGGAACAGTCTGAAGTTTTTTGAAGAGGCATTGAAACTGCCGAACGGCATTATTTTGACGACCGGACCTACCGGTTCCGGAAAAACAACCACCATGTATTCGGCCATGCACCGTTTGAACAAAATTGATGTGAACATTCTTACTATCGAGGATCCAGTGGAAATCCAAATGGACGGATTGAACCAGAGCCAGGTTCACGCAGACATTAATTACACCTTCGCCAACGGTCTCCGTACCGCGCTGCGTCAGGATCCGAACATCATCATGGTGGGTGAAATCCGTGACCGCGAAACGATCGACATCGCCATTGAGGCTTCACTGACGGGTCACCTCGTGCTCTCAACCATACACACGAACAGCTCCGTTGAAACGCTCACCCGTATCGATAATATGGGTGTTCCTCCGTTTTTGATGGCGGAAACGATCGAGCTTATCATCGCCCAGCGTCTCGTCCGCAAACTCTGCGACGACTGTAAAGTTCCGGATGACGCCATTCATCCCGATGTACTGGCGCTCGTGAAAAAGGCGGTCGACAATATTCACTCAACCGACGAAATTGAGGCCGACAAGATCCAGGCCATGAAATTTTTCAAGGCCGTAGGATGCGACAAATGCGACAAGATCGGTTACCGCGGACGTCTCGGTCTCTATGAAATTTTACGCATGAACAACGAAATCCGCCGTTTGATCGTCGCCAGGGCTTCAACCATAGATATTGAAAAGGCCGCGCTCAAAAACGGCATGGTGAACCTTGAACAGGCGGGCATCATCAAGGCGCTCAAAGGCGAAACAAGTTTGAATGAAGTGTACAGGGTCGCAAAACGAATGGAAGAATATTAATTCATCACTTATGCCAGAGAAACAAGCCCAGGGCTTTGGACAAGCGGAAAAAGGACAAACTTTCACCCTCGCCGGGGGGGCAAACGGCACGCAACCCGCCAAGGACAACAAGCAAATCGTGCTCAATATTGCCCAGACCAGCGGCGGTAAAGTGCTGCTGAGACAAAAAGCCAGCTATGTAAAATTCACCGGAAATCCGGTCATCGATACCTACCGCCGGCTGAATGACTTCCTGATCGACCATTCCAAGGTTAAAATTCGTGAAAAGGCCACCTTTTTCCGTCTGCTCGCGGTGATGATCAATTCCGGTCTCCCACTGATCAAGTCCTTGAGGACGCTCGGAGTTCAACAGGAAAAAAGTCCAAAACTCTCACGTTCCCTTTATGAGATGGCGCAAGCCATTGAAGGAGGCAAAAGCCTCTCCGAATCCATGGCCATTTATCCTGAAATTTTCAACGAGGCCCAGGTGGGTATGGTCCATGCCGGTGAAGCTTCCGGCCAGCTGAATAAAACACTCAAGGAACTTGCCGAGGACGTTGAAAAGTCCGCAAGTTTGACGGGGAAAATCCGCGGAGCCTTGATTTACCCCGTGGCAATTCTGTTACTGCTCGTCGTCGTTATTTTCGTGATGATGGTTGCGGTTATTCCTCAAATGACGAAACTGTTCGGCCAGACCGGGCATGAGCTCCCGCTGCCGACCCAGATTCTCATCGGCGTGAGTACTTTCTGCCAGAACTACTGGCCTGTGATCCTTCTCGCTGCGGTGGGCATGTTTGTTGGTATCGGGGCCTGGAAGCGTACACGCGGGGGAAAATACCTCTGGGATTATATGATGATCAAACTTCCCATTTTCGGCCCGCTCATCCAAAAGGCATCCCTTTCCAAATTTTCTCGTTCCCTCAGCAGCTTGATGAGCAGCGGAGTACCGATCATCAAGGGTATTGAGATTACGGCGAACGCCATTGGCAACGAAGTATACAAACGAAGACTCATCTTAACAGCCGAGGACATGCGCCGAGGTATCCCCATGGCGGAAAACATGGCGGACAGCAAACTGTTCCCGACCATGCTGGTGAACATGGTGGAGATTGGTGAACAGACCGCGCAATTGGAGACCGTTACTTTAAAAGTTGCACAGTTCTACGATGAAGAGGTGGACAATGTGGTTCAGGCACTGACCAAAGTGATGGAACCTTTGATTATCGTCATCATCGGTGTCACGATTGGAGGACTTGTGGCCGCAATTATGCTTCCGATCATCCAGCTTACGAACATTACCGGCGGAATATCCTGATAAATTGTGTGCTGGTACTTGATTTTAGAACCAAAATCATGGTATAGTATACAAAGACATACAAATTTCAACCAAAATCAATAAACATTAACCCCATAACAAAATGAAAAAAATCAATTTTTCAAAAGGTTTTACCCTCATTGAACTTTTGATCGTTATTACGATCATTGGTATTTTGGCCGTTGCGCTCCTGCCTTCCGTGCTTGGTGCTCCAGCCCGCGCTCGCGATGCTGCCCGCAAGGCGGATTTGAACAATATAATCGCGGCACTTGAGACGTATAATAGCGATAATCAAAAGTATCCTGGCACAGATGGTACAGCCACGAATGTTGATGCCATTGCAGGTTTTACAACATATTTTCAGGGAGGAAATATTCCTAAAGATCCGCAGGGTGGCAGTTACAAATATTGCCCTGTGGGTTCTTCTACTGTTGCATATTGGCTTTGGTCAGAAGTTGAAGTTTCCGGCGATGGAAATGCAAAGGATGGCACTGCAGGTACTCCGGCAGCTTGTGATACTACCGCTGCAGGGGTTACCGCAGCATTAACTACTGGAACAGCGTGTAAAACTGCTGGTGACTGTAATGCTTATTATGTAGAAAAATAGTTTTTTAGCCGATAATTACCTCCTTTCCGGTTTCCGCCTATGGTTCTCGGTTAAGGAGCAAAAGCCCCCCATATTGTGGGGGCTTTTTTGTTGTGCTTACAGTTTTTTATCAAGGGCCTTGATTCTTGTTTCGTGATCGCGCAGTTGGGCGCTGTGTCCCTTCACATGCTCGATAATTTCTTTAAATTTATTATCTTGTTCCTGTAATTTTTCATCAACATCATCAAAACGCTGGAGCATTCGTGATTGAAAAACTGCTGCATCCCCGTGAACATCGTTGAACAGATCGCCGATTTCTAAGCTCATTTCCGAAAATTTTGGATCGAGAGCTTTGACGATTTGCTGGAGGTCTTTTTGTGTAAGTGGCATAAAGGGTTAGGTGAGTGGGTAATGTCTATATTGAACCAAATCAACGTGAATGTTCTGTGAACAAACCCTTAATTATTATTAAAATCCTGGTCAACCTGCTGCAGGAGTTCCGGATGGCAGAAAAAGCACTCCGGGCTGCATTCCTTGTCTGACAGTTCCCACGATAAACTTTTTTTGGGGAGGCTCAAGATTTTTTCGGGAAAATGTTTTGACGGATTTTGTGTGATGTTGAGGCGTCCGTTCATAACTTTTGAAGATTACCAGGGGTTGTGTCTGGCATCCCGAATGACCACAAATTTGCTTTCGTGATTCCTGTAAATGTTGTTTGGAAATGTTTTTTAATTTAGTCAATTTAAACTCTGGGAAAATGGCGGGTTTTTTGATCCGCCGGCGGCTTTCCCATCCCAAAAAATGTGTTTTTCTGCTAAAATATATAGAAATATAAAAACGCCAAAACAAACACCCAAAAAACGATGTACCAGTACCAGTCACAATACAAAAAAATCCACAGGCAAATCGCGTCGTTTGTGCTGTTCTTCTTCTGCGCGCAAATTCTGCAGATTCCGATCGTGAAGGCCGCTCCGCTTGTTTTCCCGGTCAATCTTGCGGCGCAAGCGGATACCGGCACAAACACCGTTGCCCAGGACCACTGGGGCGTTGCGGCCATCATCGTTGAAAACAGCCTGCTGACGGATACGACAAATTACCCCGGACTTACTGCTAGCTACAGCGACAAGTTGAAATTCAATACTCTCTCGGAACGCATCACGCGTTACGCGGTGGACGTGCAGAGTTCGCAGGAGTTCACAAAATCTCTCATCGTAGTGGTGAACAAAAACGACAAGGTTGAGCAGATCGCCGCGGCTCTGGAAAAACTGTACCTGGAGGGTGACGGCACCCCGGGGCAGATCACCAAGCTCACAGGGGTGGTGGTGATCGGCGACGTTCCGCTCCCGGTCGTGAACAAAAAGGGAAACCATTTCGTGAGCATGTTCCCGTACACGGATTTTGAAGACAAAACGTATATCTTCAACGCGGCCAGCGGCGAATATGAACAAAATCCGGACGTAAAATTCCCGAAGGCCGATGTGTGGCACGGTGTGATCAAACCCCCGGTCGGTGAAGATGAAGGCCGCCAGCTGCTGGCAAACTATTTTGACAAAAACCACCTGTTCCATCTGGGGGTTGCTGACTTTGCCCAGTTCAACAAGAAAATTCTGCAGGCGGATCTTTTCAATGAGTTCAAGGGCATGAGTTATGCGGGCTTCGACAGTTACCTCCGTTATGTTTCCCACTGGGAAGATTTTGCCTACCTCCGCTACAGCAAGCATCTGGCGGAGCAGTTCTATAACGAAATTCAAACGCAGTTGAAAGACCAGGGCCTGACCGACGAACACCTCAAGCCCAAACAGGAATGCGATAAAAACTGCGTCATCCAGAAAAATTCCCGCAATGCGGATTTTGACGGTGACGGCTACACCAACGGGTACGAAATTGAAGTCGGCAGTCTGCTGCCGGGAGGAATCAACCAGCCGACCGACACACAAAACGGCGAAAGTTTTCCGCTGGATCTGACCGGTGGTATTCCAATGCCTCGGTTGAACCCAAATCCGGCAACGTACAAATCAACCGACGACGGAAGCAAACAGGACCGCCCTGATCCACCGCCGGAAGACACCACGTCAAACTCTTTCAAAACATTGCCGGATATCCAGAGTAAACAGATCATCGATAATTTCGTGTACAAATACGTCCAGCTTTTTGACAAGTACCTTGGCACGGTGAACGACTGGACGAACAACACCGGAAGATACAAGGACTCGTACCTCGACGGCGGTGGCATACACAGGAGCGACATCCACAGCATGCCTTCGCTGGTGAGCATCAAGGACCAGTATACGGCCACGTACTTCAAGATGCTCAACGACGCCATCGAGCGAAAAATCGACGGGATCATCGAAGGAAACGGTTTCTACTCCAAGGTCCGGATGCTCAAGGCGGCGGAAATTGACGGGAAGTTAACCTACAGCAGCGACGACACCGAACACGGATTGGATG
>JAYRRV010000203.1:0-6154 GCA_041909955.1 Candidatus Altimarinota bacterium | reverse complement strand
TTTTGTTAACACAACATCATTCAAGCTGCGTCCAAAAAGCCTTTCAGCCATACTCAACATCATTTGGTCCTTCAAAATGTCATTCATGCTGAAATCCGGACTCACCTCTCCTGCCCTCACCAAATCAAACATTTGACGATCCAAAAGCATCTGATTGCAACCTCTCCTCAAATCATCACTGGTAAGGGTTACTTTCCCGCCCTTATCCTTGTCCGCATACTGATGATCAAAAATGAAGGTGGCATCATTGTAATTTTTTGAACCGGGCTTTGGAACTATTTTCATTCTGGTATAAAAACTGCTGTCCGGATAACGAACGGTATAGGTGTCGGTCGCCGGATCATACCCGGTAATCTGCAGACCCCCCGCCTGTAAAGCGACTGCCTGAGCAGAATCAAGTGAAGCTTTTACCGGACCGGATTCCGCTCCGGAAGGCTGATAAACCACCGCCTGTTGCTGCTGCATGATCTCCCTGAAAAACGGATCGTCTTTCAGCGCCTTATCGAGCATTTTATTCCATTCGTCCTCATTAATGTCCGTTCCGGTGTCCAGAGAATTTTGGGCAAAAGCAACCATATCTTTACCGGCAGCCCTTAACTTATTAATAGCTCCCCAGGCAACCTCAATATCATTGATGATCTCCTCAAAAAGCTCCTTAGCCGCGGCAAGCTGAGCACCCTGCAGTCCGGTCTCATAAATAAATTTCCTTAAAAGCAACTGGCGCTTGGGATCGGTTTCATCCAGACTCGTGTATTCCAGCAATTCCCCTTCATGATCCTTGATAAACTTCAGTGTTTTACGCTGGATTTCCTTAAGCTGGGCCTTCTGCTGATCTTCGGAAGCGGCCTTAGGCAAAGAATCCTTTTGAAATCTCCGCAGACGTGAAGAGACAACCTCATTCCGCCTCGCTATAATAAAAGCCTTACCGCGCTCCAATACATAATCCTTCAAATCAGGGTACTTGGACTGCAGCGCAGGACTGGCATCCCATCTGGCCTTCCACTCCTTATAATGAATGCGGAAAACTTTCGGTTTAAAAATCACTTCCATCATCGTCACGCGGAGAGCCTCCTTATCTTCGGAAGTTGTCCCCTGCTCATCAACACACTGATCAACGGTCTCACAATAGGCCCTCCGTTCATCATCAGTTAAACCGCAGCTTTCATCATCATCCGGCAACCCTTGTTCCCCTTCCTTTTTTATCGTAGCCGCTTCCACAAGCAACGAAAGGGAATCCCCTCCTTCCTGTAATTTTACTTTGTGTTCCTGAAGGGCAACCGCCTCCACTCTCCTGTTAATGACCATGCGACGGGCCAAAGCAGCCGGCGTGGGCTGCTCTAAAGTATTATGCCGACGAAAAACATTTCTCGACACCCCTGTCTCCAGTGGCCTTGGGCCTTCTGCTTTTTCTCCGCCCATAGTTCAATAATGATTAAACAATCTTTTTATTATACCACAAAGCCAATCTTCTTCCCAGATGAAGAGGGTGAGTATACACTCACCCATATGAAGAAAAAAATGCTGAAAATCCCCCTCTTCGCGAATCCGGTAAGTGCCGGATTCCCCTCCCCCGCGGACGATTTTCTGGAAAAAAACCTGGACCTGAACACCCATCTTATTCGTCATCCCGCAGCAACTTTTTTCGTAAAAGTGCAGGGAGAATCCATGATGAACGGCGGAATATTGCCGGGAGACCTGCTCATCGTGGACCGCTCGATCCAGAATACAAACAACAAAATCGTCATAGCGCTCATTAACGGGGAATTTACCGTAAAACGGATCAAAAAAAACGGCGACATATTATGGCTGGAAGCGGAAAATCCACGCTACCGACCGATTCGGATCACCCCGGAAATGAGCTTTGAGATCTGGGGAACCGTAACGTACGTCATTCATTCAACATTTCATGAATAAACCCGAACTCATCGGGCTTGTCGACTGCAACAATTTTTACGCCTCGTGTGAACGCGTGTTCCAGCCAAAACTCAGGGAAAGACCCGTGATCGTGCTGTCGAACAACGACGGCTGTGTCATCGCAAGATCCAACGAAGCAAAACGTGCAGGAATACAGATGGGACAACCATTTTTTGAATGTGAACAAATCGTCAAAAAAGAGGGAATGGCAGTGTTTTCCTCGAACTTCTCCCTCTACGGGGAATTTTCGGAGAGGGTCATGTCCATACTCAAAAATTTTACGGCCGACCTCGAAATATATTCCATCGATGAAGCATTTCTGGACTTCAGCTCCATACCGGCGGACAGTATCAACGACTACGCCCAAAACATCAGGAAAACGGTAAAACAGTGGACGGGAATACCGGTTTCAATCGGCATCGGCCCCACCAAGACACTCGCCAAAATCGCCAACAGGATAGCGAAAAATGAGCCCGAACACCAAGGAGTGTTCAACATCAACGGTCACCCCAAAACCGATGAAATACTTCAAAAACTGGACGTTGGGGAGGTATGGGGCATCGGAAGACAATTAACAAAATTTCTGTACCAATACGGCATTACCAACGTTCTGCAGCTCAAGAACGCGGAAGACGAATGGATCAAAAAACACATGGCCGTGACCGGCCTGCGTACGGTGCTGGAACTACGAGGGATCAAAAAAATCGGACTGGAACACCGCCCGGAAACGCAAAAAAGCATCATTACGTCACGATCCTTCCGCCACCCCATAGAAACCCTGCGGCCGCTGCAGGAAGCGGTGGCAACATTTGTCAGCCGCGCAACCGAAAAATTGCGGGAACAGTGCTGCGCCGCCTCCTACATCCAGGTATACATCAGCACCGGTCATCACCAGACGGGGTCAAAATACCGGGAATGCAACGGCCAAGAGCTCCCCCACCCCAGTACGGCGACTCCTGATTTTATCGAAACGGCCCATAAATGCCTCAAAAGAATTTACAGACAGGGGTATAAATACAAAAAAGCTGGGGTCATCATTACCGGGATCGTTCCCCAAAAACACCAACAGCTCGGCCTGTTTACGCCACCGGAGGAATACAAAAAAAAAGAAACCCTGATGAAAGTCATGGACCAGACAAACTGGCGATGGGGCAGCGACACCCTAAGCTACGGAGCCACCGGCATACAGAAAGAATGGCGCCACCGTCAGGAAAAACGCTCCCCGAACTATACGGGAAACTGGAACGAAATTCTCACCATAAACATATAAAAGAACATCAAAAGGAAAACACTACTCAAAAACACGAAAATAAGGTATAATAATAGGATTATTTTGAAGGTCTTCCTATGGCTGACAACAAACAAAAACCAAACGAAAATCCCCAGGGGCAACCGCAGGGGGTTCCCGACGTCCTAAAACTCGGCGAGGTAAAACAACCATCAAAAGCCCCGGCAATAGCCGCCGAAAAAACCGACGTCAAAAAAGACACAACCAAAGGAACCGCGGAAATAAAACGTGAAATGCTGCAGATGGAGGTCAATCCGGATAAAGACACTCCCTCAAAAATCGAAAGACTCGACGTAGACAAGGGGCTGGAAACGAAAGAACAAAAAGAAGGGTTTGAACTGCTGCAGACAGTGACCGCAACGACGCTGCTGGCGATGCTTTTCGAGCAGGGAATAAAAAAAGAGGCCCTGCAAACGATTGAAAGCATGGGAAGCATCGGAGGAAACATGTTTGCAAAACTCAATCCGGCGGAAAGAGTTTCCCTGAAAAAACTGCAGGAGATCGGAGCAAAACCCGGTTCCACACTGTACACGGAACTCAAGGAACGATGGAACAAACTGGTAAGCCGCGGGCACGAAATCTACATGGGGGCAAAAAAGGCAAGAGAAAGCCTGAGCGCCGCAGCAAAGGGGCCGACAGGAGCACCCACCGCCCCGGAGGAACCGAAAACATTTTGGGGGAAAATAGGCAGTTTTGCTAAGGAGCATCCGATCCTTACCGCAGGAATTGCGGCTGCCGGAGCATATGGCGCATACAAAATATTTAAATGGTTCACATCATCCGATGAAGAGGAAAGAAAGGAGGAAGGGAAAAAAGGTTTCATAGGAGGAATGATGGATAAAGTACTGGGAAGCAAATGGGCGTCTCGGCTCAAGTGGGGTCTAGGCATCAGTGCGGGAATTTTTGTCATGGGACGACTGATCGGCAACGAAGACATCGGCAAGTGGTTGAAAGACAAGCTTGGAATTAACATCACCGGGAACCGACTCAGCCAGTTTTTGATCCACCTCTCTCACGGTGAGTTTGTGGAGGCTTTCAAGGTATTACTTGCAGGACCTGACGAAAACTTTGACGTTCACCGGAGGATGGCTGAAAAGATCACCAAAGAAATGGGGACTACTGTGACACCGGAAACATTAAAAAGCATCGGAGGAATCAAATACGACGATTTTATGTCCACCATCGCGGAAGGAAAATCGGCAGTTGCCGGAGTTCTCGGACAAATTCCTGGCATCAGCCTGTTGGTGGGAAGCGCGCAAAGCGCCGAAGAGGAAAAAACCGTGCGTAAATATTTTGAAAGCCACAAGGAACAGATCGACCATTTTAAAAACAGTACGACGACCGTGGACCAGGTACTCACAAACCTGGACGGAGAAGAAAAACTTCCGCCGCCTTCACCTGAAGTGCAAGCCATAGCCGCAGCAATAGACAAGCTTCCTCCCGAACACAAAGCCATGGGGGAAGAACTTAAACTGGACATGCAAAGGCTTATTCCCGACGGAGATATCTCCAAAGTTGTCGCGGAGGCAAAAAAAATCCCCCTCAATACCGAAAAAATTGAAAAGATCTGGGCGGAACGAAAACAGGCTTATCAGGATCTCCTGCTGGCAGTTGAAAACAAGGATGTCAATGCCATACCGGAAAAAGCAGATAAACTTTTTGAGATCAACAACAGACTAGGAGAAGAACGCAACTCACTCGTGGATGAAATCATGAAAAGACGGGGATGGACGGAAACGCAAGTACTCGCCATTACCCATTTCCCGAAATTCATCGGATGGTTCCGTCAACCGGCATGGAAAAAAGAATATGGGAAATATCTTATTTCAAAATACATAAAAAAACCGATAGAAGCCGTAAAAGGCGCTGTTGGGCTTGCAAAAGGAATCCCGCGATCCGACATCATCGGCCGTGAATTCAAAGCGAACGCCCCACTCGACGAAATTGAAGAAGACATCAAAAGAACAAAAGCCGAAGCCGAAGCGGCCAGAACAAGCCAGACGGAATATGAAAAGCAGGCAAAAAAACCGAATGACGAAAGTTCAAAAATTCTGGCGGAAAACAACGCTGAACTCAACAAGGCTAAAGCAAACATCCTTGACACTGATGTTAAAATTCACGAAAAACGAAAAGCCATCAAGGAACTGGAAGATAAAATCCTTGACCTGAAAACCAAAGGAGCACCGGCAGCAGAAATTGCAAAAGCTGAACAAGCTCTCGCTGAAAACAAATCTTTGATGGAGACCTTCAGACACGAACGCATCAAACTCCAAAGTGACTACCTGGAAAGCACCATTAAAGACCAGAGATTACGATTCCTGAGCGAATTTGGAGCCGATGGAAAAAAAGCCATTCTCAGCAAGGGGTATATTGACCAGATGGACGCACTTCAGGAAAACATTGGAGCTCACCGGAAGCAGATCGAATCCGAGATCGCCAGAAAAATGGAAGAAGCTGAAAAACTTGCAAAGGAAGGAAAAGACATTAAGAAACTGGCTGCTGAAATCAATGAGCTCCACAGAACACGAATCCGGCTAGACATCGGAGGAGTGGACGCCTACCAGAAGCTTGCCAAAAGCTGGACGAAAAACTGGGATCTCTACAACGCAATGAAAGGCGGAGTAATCACCGACGACGTACGAAAAACGATGGAACAGGAAAAAAACCAGATGCAAAGGTTATGGAACAAAATGTTACATAACCAGCAGGGACTTGAAGGTAGCGCCGTCACGAGCATAACGCACACCATGAAGAACAAACTGATGTTCTACGGAGCCTTTGTGGCATTGGGTGGTGTTGTAAATCTCATGGACAGAAGAGAAGGAGAAGACGCGGTAAAATCTTTCGAACAGGCATTGGTCGACGTTACACCATTCGTATCCACCTATTCAGACTTTTATTCAGCAGCAACTGGCGAAGAACTCGTGACAAAACGGAAACTGGATGCCAAGG
>JAYRRV010000202.1:0-2149 GCA_041909955.1 Candidatus Altimarinota bacterium | reverse complement strand
TGGAGGCCGCCTTCACGCGCGCCTTCGGCAACCGCTTTGACGCGACCATGGTATCTGTATCCGTTGCGGTCGAAAACGCAGGTGGTGATGTTTTTTTCCTTCGCAAGTTTTGCGATTTCCACTCCCACAGTTTTTGCCCGTTCACTCTTTGTTCCCTTGAGTTTCAGTTTGAGGTCGTCGCAGCTTACGATGGTGACGTGTTTCACGTCGTCCACCAGTTGGGCGTAGTGGTTGTTCAGACTTCGGTAGACCACAAGGCGTGGTTTCTCCGCGGTTCCGTCAATTTTTGAGCGGATCCGTTTGTGTCGGTTAAGACGGTTGAGTTCTTTTTTGGAGGTAGACATTTGAATGACGAATTACTGATTACGAATGACTTGCGTGTATTATTTCTCTTTGGCGGCTGCCTTACCGGCTTTGCGGGCCACGTGTTCACCGAGATAGCGAATACCTTTGCCCTTATAAGGTTCAGGTTTACGGTATCCGCGGATCTTTGCCGCAACCTCGCCGACTACCTGTTTGTTGGCGCCGCTGACGGTCAGAATGTTCTTTTTTTCAGGGTCGATCGTGATCTGGATTCCGGCGGGTGGCTGGAATTCAATCGGGTGGGAATATCCGAGGGTGAGTACGAGTTTTGATCCCTGGGTTGCTGCGCGGTAACCTACTCCTTGGATTTCCAGCTGCTTGCTGAAACCTTTGGTTACGCCTTGCACCATGTTGGCTACAAGTGTCCGGCTGAGGCCGTGCATACTCTTGTCCGTCGCGCTGTTGTTGCCCCTCTTCAGTTCAATTTTTCCTTCGGAGATTTCAACAGTAATGTTTTTTGGCACATTGAAGCTGAGTTCGCCTTTCGGACCTTTTACGGCCACCAGGTTGCCTTCACGTTTTTCAACGGTGACACCGGCCGGGATTGCTATGGGGAGTTTTCCAATTCTTGACATGTGTATAAAATTAAAATACTTCACAAATGAGTTCACCGCCGAGGTTCTGTTTCTTTGCGTCTTCTCCACTCATGATTCCTTTTGGAGTGGAAAGTACGGCAACGCCCAGTCCTCCGTTGATTTTCTTCAGCTGGGATGTTTTTACGTAGATGCGCTGCCCCGGCTTGCTGATTTTTTTCAGAGATATGTCTTTGCGTGTCGGGTTCAGGACAATGTTAATCTCTTCGAAGTCATTGTTCTTTACGTTGTTGAATTCCTGGACGAATCCGCGGTCTTGCAGGACCTTGAGTACCGCCATCTTCATGGTTGAATATGGCACGGTGACGCTGTCCTTTCTTGCCATTGAGGCATTGCGGATTCTGGTCAAAAGGTCTGCAATCGGGTCTGTTAACATCATAGTTTTTGAGTAAAGTTTGTGTAATGAGTTGGTTGAGCCTCGGCTCGGTCCGTGTCTACCAGGAAGATTTTTTGATACCCATGATCATCCCCTTTACGGCGTGTTCACGGAAACAGATGCGGCACATTTCAAATTTCCTCATGAATCCTCCTCTTCGACCGCACAGTTTGCAGCGGTTGTACACGCGTGTGGAAAACTTTGGTTTTTTCCCCGACGCGAGGGAGTCAATGAGCGCTTTCTGTTTGCGGGCCGTTTTCACTTTGAGGGAGAGTCTTGCCATTTTGTGAGTATGATAGAATTTAGAGTTTAGAACCTAGAATGGAGAATATGCTGTTTGGGTGCGCGGTTATTTTGCTTCGCGTTTTTTCTGTTCCTGGAACGGGAAGCCGAGTGCTTTCAAAAGTTTATGTCCCTGTTCATTGTTTTTTGCCGTTGTTACCACCGTTACCTCGATTCCGTGGATTTTGGACAGGTCGTCCGGGTTGACTTCGGGGAATAC
Source organism: Candidatus Altimarinota bacterium (assembly GCA_041909955.1). Taxonomy (GTDB): domain Bacteria; phylum Patescibacteriota; class Gracilibacteria; order UBA1369; family UBA1369; genus PALSA-1335. The sequence continues at coordinate 315 of JAYRRV010000202.1, read as the reverse complement.
GGTGCTTTCCTTGATCGCTACCGTGTAGTTTCCCTGTCCGTCGAAGCTTCTTGGAGAGATGCCGCGGAAGTCACGAACGCGTGGGAACACGACGTTCACAAGTTTGTTCAGAAAGTCATACATTCGGTCGCCGCGGAGGGTGACATACACGCCAACGGCTTGTCCCTTCTTCAGTTTGAAGTTTGAAATGGCGATACGTGCCTTGGAAACCATCGGTTTTTGTGCCGAGATGGCGGCGAGATTGTCGACCACGTAGGTGTAATCTTTTCCCATGCCGGTCAGTTTTCCGATACCGACGTTGAGTTTAACCATCTT
>JAYRRV010000201.1:0-3129 GCA_041909955.1 Candidatus Altimarinota bacterium | reverse complement strand
TGAGCCGGATGATTTGCCCCCCGGAGGTTGAAATTGGAAGTTCGCGGAGTTCGGCGGCGCCGTTGAATTTCCCATCGACTCTTACGGCATATTGAAAGTTGGAAATATCCATCGTGCCCAGCGGAAGCGCGACGTTGGCGGCTTTTATCATGGTGTTCACCTGGTCCATGGAGAGGTTGTATGACTGGAGCTTTTGCGGATCATACTCTACGCGCAGTTCATAATTGTCGCCGCCGCTGACGTTGACCTCGCTGGTTCCCGGAAGTTTTTCAAGTTCTTCCTTCACCTTGTCCGCGTATTTTTTCAGCGTGAAATTATCGTAGGGGCCGGTCACCACCACGGTCCAGACGGGCGCGTTGCTGAAAGAAACCTCGCTCACGGCCGGTTCGGAAGCGTCTGCCGGCAGGTCTTTTTTTACGGTGTCCACGGCGTCGCGTAATCTGCGGATGGCATCTTTAAGGTCCTCTTCGGCGCGGAATTCGACGGTGATGGACGCAAAGGAGTTCAGGGAAGTCGACCTGACCTGTTTCACGCCGGTGAGGTTGGAAACTTTCGCTTCGATCTTATCCACCACGAGTTCTTCCATGTCCGAAGGTGATGCCCCCGGGAGCGTTACCGTGACCACTCCGTACGGGATTTTGACTTCGGGATTCGATTCAAGCGGCAGCATGGTGAGCGAAACTCCTCCCCATGCCAGCAGCCCGAGGACGATCAGAATGGTGACCCGGAAGTTTTTGATGAAAAAATTGAGCCACGTCTTGTTGTCTTTATCTTCAAATTTGAGCTGGCGGAGATAGAGTGAATCGGAAGAAGGTTTTTCGGGGGTGGTGTTCATGAGTTTGGATTATTCTAAGGTAACGGGCTGTCCGTCGATGAGATCTTTGGCATGCTGGACGATGATTTGGTCCTCTGGGGTGAGTCCGCTCGAAATTTGGGCGTACGCCCCGCTGATGTCACTCACGGTAACATTGGTTTTTTTCGCTTTCCCGTTGCTGTAAACGAAAACATATTTTTCTTCCGTTCCGATGATCAGGGCGTCCAACGGCACAAATACGGATTCAGATCCATTCTGCTCCACCTGCGGCATAAAGCTGATGCGTGCCGGGAGTGACTGGTTTGCTCTGAAGAAAATGCGCGGCAGGCTGAGGGTTATGGTGACTAGTTTTGATGCCGGGTCCGCAACGGGAGACACACTCTTGATCATGATGGGAACATACCTGCCTCCGATTTCTACTTCGGCCCTGGACGTGATGCCGATTTTTTGCGCGTCATCAATGTTTACCGCGACCTTCAGTTCGTATTCGCCGGTGTTAATGATCTGGGTGACCGGCTGCTGTGCGCTGACCATGTCGCCCGGACGCGTTGCAATCTCCCCCACGATGCCGTCATTCGGTGCCCGGACGATCAAGGCTTCCCGCTGGTTTCTGGCCATGTCGAGATTTATTTTTGCAATCTCGGTCTGGCTTTTGGCCTGGATAAGCGATGCTTCATTTTTGATCTTTGCCGCGACCACGGCCTCTTCCGCAAGGCGGGCCGCGTCGGTGGTGTTCCCGTCATATCCGAGTTTTGTCGCCGCGCTGTCGCGGTTCATATTCAAGACGTCGATCTGGGCCTGGCTCTGGTTGAGCTGGCTGACGATCTGGTTTTCCGAAAGCTGCGCTCCCGCACGGAGCGTTTCATAACCAATCATGGCCGTGGTGAGCTGGTCGTTCAGCTCTTTTGTCTGTTTATCGAATGCTTCGCTGTTTTTCTCGATTTCGGCCTCTATTTTTGCCCGTTCGGCGGGATCGCCCGTTTGTGCAAGTTTGGTGTAAAGGTCCGGGAAAATCTCTGCCCGTTTTTGTTCGAGATCCTGCTGCGCCTGCCTGAGGGTATCTATGGCGAGCTGGGTTTTCTGGAAATCCTGCATATTCTTGTACCTTGTCGCATCAAGGCTGTTCTGGATGATGGAAACTCCGTAATTTGTGGAGTCGATGTTGCGGCCGATGATGTTTAGGTCGATTCCGGCCGCGGAGGCCTGGTTCTGTGCGCTTTTAAGCTGCAATTCGGCGGCTTTCAGGGAGGCGGCGTTTCCCGATTTGGTGATGTTCAGCGCTTTCTGAGCATTATTGTAGTTGGTCTCCGCCAGTTCCAGCTGTGACTGAATCTGGTGTTTGGTTCCGTTAATGCCCGAGATTTCGAGCAGCACATCTCCTTTTTTCACCATATCGCCTTCCCGCACTTTTACAGAAGCAACCTGCCCTGATGTTCCCGGGAATACTTTAATCTGATCAACGGCTTTTACATTCCCCAGTACGGTAATGAAGCCCGTCTTATCGTTTGAAAGCGTTTCCACGGTTACCAGAGTCGCCGGCTGGGCTTCAGCCCTCGCTTTCTGTTCCTGTGTCTGAACCGCCGTTCCGGCACTTTGGTTTTCGCTGTTGCCCAGGACTTTATTGGCGGCATACACAGTTCCGATCACTACAATGGCGACTACGGAAACGATCAGGCTGATTTTCGTTATTTTGTTCATAGACTTGACGATAGGTATTATTGAATTTCGGGGGAAAGGTTCTCTACGATTTTTTTCTGGATTCTGATGAGGTTCATAAGATCTTTTTCAGATACTTTACTGAAAATTCTCGTCATTTTCGTTTCGATATTTTTTTTGACACGTTCCTGTTCCATTTTTCCTTTGGGAGTGATACTGAGTCGTATAATTCGGCGGTCCGCGGGGTCGTTGGTTCTTTTGACGAGCCCAAGTTTTGTGAGGCGCTTGATCAGCTGAGTGGTTGAAGAAAGCGATGTCTTTAGATATCCGGCCAGACCGTTCATCGTGTTTCCCTCCGTGGTATCGACGTAGTTCAGCGCTTCAAACTGAAGCATGGTCGTCAGTTTTTTTTCAAAGCTGCATTCGTGCTGCTGCGAGAAAACCTGACGGATCCGGATAAACGTGGAAATAATTTCACGCCATTTGTCGATTGGTTTGTCCATATATTTCCGTTTAGCAAAAAGGGGAATACTTTATGGCCTAAAGTATTATTTGTCAATACTCACTTTTTCTGGTACCCTCAAGGTATGAATCACTGTGAACACGGTGTATTCGTCCCCCGAGAGTACCCTCAGGCGGAAAACTGGACACACATTCAG
>JAYRRV010000200.1:0-2430 GCA_041909955.1 Candidatus Altimarinota bacterium | reverse complement strand
TGAATTTTTTCATCACAAAATACATTGCCAGACCGACTCCCAGAAGGCCGCCGTGGAAAGACATACCACCCTCCCAGACCGCAACGATTTTGAAAGGATTCTGAAGGTAGTAGGGAAGATTGTAAAAAAGAATGTAGCCTATGCGTCCACCCAGCAAAATGCCTCCGATGACATAGGCGAGAAAAACATCCTTCTGATCATCGTTCAACGGCAAGCTTTTACCGTGTTTTGAACGATGAAAATACAGATAACCGAGGAAAAATGCCACGGCATACATCAGACCGTACCAGTGGATCTGCAGCGGGCCGATCTTCGCAAGGACGGGATTGATAAACCACTGGTTCATGACGAAAATATTTCAGGGTAAAGAACGGAAAGAGTATAACCCTTTTCTGTGCGGGGAGAAATACCGAAGCGGAAAATAAAATTACGGTTTTTCGGGCGGTATCCTGAACCTTCCGGATTTATATTGCTGCATGCTTAATCTCATGGGAAGCCAGTCATAGTACTGTCCCTCGATTTTGACGGCATTGTACTGCATTTGGCCCGGAACAAAACCCAGTTTCTCATAAAATTTCACCGCAAACACGTTTGAGGCGGTGACAACCAGATGAACCTGCTCAACACCGTCGACTTCCGCCCGTTGAAGAAAATGTCGCATGATGCTGCCCGCAATCGCCCTTTTTCTGTGGGCAGGATGGACATACATCTTCCCGACGGTAGCAATGTGGGACTTTACTCCCTCAAGTCTTCTGTACTGGCCGATGGCAACCATTTTGTCTTTCCGATGACCGGAACTGTCGGTATAACCGTATTTCACCCCGACCACATGGTTGTCCTGCAAAAATTTTCGAACCTCCTCATCGGATTTGTTATGTTCAATCTCGTAGGTACTTCCAAAAGAAGAAGGCTCTTCAAGTAAACCTTTTTCGTACAGCTTCCGGAATCCCGCCACATTTTCATCGGTCGGCTCCAGCGGCTCCACTTCGCGCAGTTCCGTGAGTTTTACCAAAGCTCCGTAATCACCATACACCCCCCAGAGAATTTTCTCCCTGGTCAGTTCGCGAATTTCACCCACATCATTTTGGCCCTCCAGGTCGGAAAGTTTGATGACTCGCCGGATACTTGGGACATCATCTTCGGTAGCCTCCGCTAAAACCCTTATTGTCTGACCTTTTTCAGCCATACGGAAGGTAGAAAGGTGCCCATATTAAAACTAATCAGCAGGGTTGTCAACTCGCGCCGACGGCCTAAATCTTCTTGGGGAACACCACCGAAAGGATGAGCGAAAGCCCAAGCGCGGCCATAATTACCGCAAACGATACCAGTGAGTCCAGGTGAATCTCAAAAATACCCAGAAGCATTTTCACCCCCACAAAAATCAGGATGAAGGAGAGGCCCTTCTGCAAATGGTGGAATTTGTGCAGCACGTTTTCAATGAGGAAAAAGAGGGCGCGCAGACCCATGACGGCAAAAATATTCGAGGTGAACACGATAAACGGGTCCTGGGAAATTGCAAAAGCAGCGGGAATGGAATCGACGGCAAAAATGATATCGGTCGTTTCAACGAGCAAAACGATCATGAACAGCAGGGTAAAAAGCCACTTGCCGTGTTCCTTGACCATAAACTTTCCTCCGTGGTGGTTCGTGGTGAAAGGAAGAAACTTCTGGGCGAAACGAAGCGTTTTATTTTTATGAAAATCGATGTGCTCCTCCTTTTTGTCAAAAAAGAGCTTGATTCCGGTAAACACGAGTATAACGCCGAATATATAGAGGATCCAATGGAACTGGCTGATCATAAACGCACCGGCGGTGATAAAAATCCCGCGAAAAACAACCGCACCCAAAATCCCCCAAAAGAGTACTTTGTGGTGGTACTCCTCCTCGAGTTTGAAAAAGTTGAAAAGCAGCATGATCACAAACAGATTGTCCACCGACAGCATTTTTTCCGTGACGTACGCGCTCAGAAATTCCGTCGCCGCTTCCTTGCTCATGAACAGGAAAATCAGGAATGCGAATGCAAGAGATATGGCGACCCAGAAAATGGACTGGATAAGCGCCGATTTGGCGCCGATTTTGTGGGCTTTTTTGTTAAAAAAACCGAGATCCGCAACCAGAAATCCGATGATCGTAAGGGCAAAGACGAGAAAGAGGTAGTTTTGCATGGGGAAGGACGTAAGAAAAATTATTCTTCAACCAATTGATGGAAGTACCAGCGCACGGTATTCCAGTTGTTGTTCCGGGGCAACAAAATATACTCACCGGTGATCTCTTTGCAGGCCGTCTGTTTTTGTGCAACTTCCTCCTCCGGAAGATTTTTTTTAGCTGCCTCGGCCTTCACTGCATCCAAACAGTCTTTCCCCTTGGCCTCACCGGTATTTTTGGATTCCAACACGTTCCCGGAAGACAGCACGTTGCCGCTTTCTATTT
>JAYRRV010000199.1:0-7929 GCA_041909955.1 Candidatus Altimarinota bacterium | reverse complement strand
CCTTGATACTTTGGGGTGTACTTCCAGCGATGAACTGAATGTTCAAACCAAAGGGGCGCAGCATGTTATATACGGTGTGATAATGCTGTTTTGCGAGTATTTCCGTCGGTGCCATGAATGCGGTTTGGTACCCATTCTTTACGGTGTTCAGCACCGCGGCAGCTGCAACGACGGTTTTTCCGGAACCAACATCCCCCTGCAACAGTCTGGACATTGGGAAGATCTGTTCCATGTCCCTGAAGATTTCTTCAAGGCTTCTTCTTTGTGCGGAGGTGAGTTCGAAGGGTAAGTTGAGGAGAAATTTATGGACGTCAGGGTGTTTCGTGAGGGGTTTTTGTTCATGGATGTCTACATTCTGCCATCGCCATTTTTTTTGGAGAGCTTTCGTCTGAAGCAAAAATAATTCGTCAAAGCTTAGTCGTTTTTTTGCTTCTTCCAGTGTCGCTTCGTCGGTCGGGAAGTGGACTTGTGCAATTGCCTGTTGGTACGGCATGAGTTTATGGTCGTCCAGAATGTTCTGCGGCATGTATTCTTTAAACTGTTTTGCCCAATCTTTGATGAGCGGCTGGATTTTTTCACGAAGCCATTTGGAACTGAGTCCGGCAGTTTCGTGATATACAGGAACGATTCTGCCTATATGAGTCTGTACTTTTTTTTGCTCCTCGAAGGACGGACTCTGAAGCGTCATTTTTCCGAGGTTGAATTTTGCTTTTCCCGACAGGATAATCTCTTGCCCGTTTTTTAGGACTCTTTTGAGGTATGGCTGGTTGAACCAGATTACTTCAACGGAACCCGTTTCATCGCTCAGGAGGGCTTTGGTAAGATGTTTGCTGTTTTTTGTTCGTTTATGGAAAATATTGCTCAGTGTACCAATCACATTGTTCACTTCGTCGGTTTTCAAGTCTGCGATGTTCGAGTAGGCACTTTTGTCAACGTAAATACGCGGAAAGTACAAAACCAGGTCGCGAACGGTTTTGACTCCGAGCTCCTCCAGCTTGGTAAAGTGCTCTTTGTTGGTACGTAGGACTTTTTGTAGGGAAAGGTTGAGGCTCATAATGAGTGTTTAGCCTTTCTTCACTTTGAGGAATTTGCGTTTTCCGACTTGGATTGTCTGCTCATTCTTCAGATCGACCTCGTGTTCGATGGACTCAATCCGTTTTCCTTCCATCTTTACTCCTCCCTGGGTAATCAAACGACGCGCTTCGCTTTTTGATGGAGCGAGGCCGGTCACGGCAAGCAATTCAAGGATACTCATTTTTTCGTGAGGAAGAAGTTTGAGCTCAATATCTTCCGGAAGTTCCTTGTTGCTGAAGATGTTGATGAACTCCTCTTGAGCAGATGCAGCCGCTTTGGCGTCATGATATTCGGTGACAATTTGTCGCGCGAGTTCCATCTTGAGATTGCGCGGATTTTCTCCGCCCTCCATTGCTTTTTTCATCTGCGCCAGTTTTTCGCCGGAAACGCTGGTTGCCAGTTCAAAGTACCTGATGATCATCTGATCTGGAATGGACATCACTTTGCCGAACATCTGCCCGGGCTCTTCGTTTACACCGATGTAGTTACCGGTCGATTTCCCCATCTTGATGTGGCCATCCGTTCCTTCCAGAATTGGCACAGTCATAATATCCTGCGGTGTTTGTCCGTATCCTTTCTGGAGCACTCTTCCGGCCAGCAGGTTGAACGTCTGGTCAGTTCCGCCAAGTTCAACGTCGGCCTTCAGCGCGACCGAGTCGTATCCCTGCATGAGAGGGTAGAGAAATTCATGAAGTGAAATTGGGGCATTGGTTGCCATGCGTTTCTGAAACATGTCGCGTTCAAGCATCTGGGCTACGGTAAAGTGCGAGGCAAGCCTGATGACATCCGAAAAACTCATTTTACCCAGCCAGTCCGCATTCCAGACAACTTCAACTTTTTTTACGTCCAGAAGCTTTTTTGCCTGGGCCAAGTAGTGTTCAGCGTTCTTTTCAAGTTCTTGCTGCGTTTTGCCCTTGCGGGTTTCGGTTTTGTCCGTAGGATCGCCGATTTGACCGGTGAAGTTCCCGAAGAGAAGGATAATTTTATGACCGAGTTCCTGGAACTCCTTGAGCTTCCGGATGACAACCATGTGTCCGATGTGGAGGTCGCTCCCGGTTGGGTCTATCCCGAGCTTGATATTCAGGGTTTTACCTGAAAGAAGTTTTTTTTCTAGGTCGGGTTTTACCTGTACTTCGACCGTTCCGCGGTTCAGGAGATTGTGGATTTTATCCAGATCAGCTTTTTGTGGCATTACAAAAACATTAAGAACGCAATCATCATAAGGAAGAATCCCCATTTTTACAATGCCTTCGTTTGCCGCAAATTCAGACGAGTGAGATGAAATATTCGTGAAGTCTTCCATCCATTCTGAGTTCCGGGTGAAATGTTGAGACCAGTATGTTCTTCTGTCGGACAAGAACGATCTCGTGTTCGTGATGGGCGAGGATTTCCACCTCAGCACCGGCTTTTTCGATGATCGGAGCCCTAATGAAGGCGCCGTGAAGATCATCGATTCCTAGCCGTGGTATGCGGATGTCCGTGTAAAAGCTGTCAACCTGCCTTCCGTATGCGTTCCGTCGGATGGTTATATCGAGTAGTCCGAGGTGAGGCGGGATAATGTTCCCCGTTACTGTTTTTGCGAGAACAATGGCTCCGGCGCAGGTGCCGAAGACCGGGAAACCGTCGGTACCACGGCGGACGATCTCTTTATCCATGCCTGTTTGTTCCAAAAAGAAACCGATGGTTGTGCTTTCTCCTCCCGGAATAATCAGTGCACAGCATTTTTTCAGTTCCTCGACATTCCGCACTTCAACGGCCGTATGTCCCAGTTCAGTGATTATTTTTGCGTGTTCGGCAACTCCGCCCTGGAAAGCAAGGATTCCGATGGTTTTGGGGAGGCTTTTCATGAGGTTAGATGGTTACTCCCCTGTCCTGCAGTCGTGTTTCCACCTGGTGGGCCTGAATTCCAAACATCGGTTCTTCAAGGTCTTTGGACACTTCGGCTAGTTTGTCAGGATTGCCATAGTGCATTGTTGCAAGAACAATCGCACGTGCCCTTTTGGCCGGGTTTTTTGACTTGAAAATTCCAGATCCCACAAATACTCCTTCGGCCCCTATCTGCATCAGAAATGCAGCATCAGCTGGAGTTGCTATTCCACCTGCGGCGAAATTCACGACCGGTAGTTTTCCGACTGCGCGGACCTCCTTCAGTAATTTCAGATCCACTCGTTCATCCGAAGCATACTTTTTCATCCGGCTTTCGCTCATATCTTTTAGTTTTTGTACTTCTTCAAGGATTTTCCGCATGTGGCGGACAGCTTCAATGACATCTCCGGTACCGGCTTCCCCTTTGGTTCGGATCATGGCCGCCCCTTCCTGGATTCTGCGCAACGCCTCTCCCAGCCCCGTTGCTCCGCACACGAACGGGACGGCAAATTCATTTTTAAGAATGTGTCTGGTGTCGGCGGGTGTTAGCACTTCGCTTTCATCAATGAAATCTACTTTCAGCGCTTGCAGGATCTGCGCTTCAACTGTGTGGCCGATTCTTACCTTTGCCATGACCGGGATGGAAACGGCGGCTTGGATTTCCTGGATGAGTTTGGGGTCACTCATTCTCGCGACTCCGCCTTGTGCTCGTATGTCCGCCGGGACCCGTTCCAGTGCCATGACGGCCACGGCGCCCGCTTTTTCCGCAATACGCGCCTGTTCCGCATTCGTGACATCCATGATTACCCCCCCTTTCAACATTTGTGCGAGATTGGATTTGATATCTATCGTACCTTTCGTCGTTTGTGGCATATTTTCGTGTTAAAAACGTGGGAAGATTAACAAATCCTTCCTTGCATTTCAATGGCTGCTATGCCATGGTTTTCCCGCAAAGATAATTTTACTGCCCATATGGAGATTTCCCGGAAGATTATTGAAGAACAATATTCAGGTTTGCGCCTTGATAAGGTCTTGCCGCAGCTTTTCCCTGAACACACGAGAAACTATTTTCAGAACCTTCTGGATGGCGGTGCGGTCATGCTGAATGGCAATGCGGCCAGATCGAGCCAGAAGGTTAAGGAAGGCGATAAACTTGAGGTTCGGTTCCCCGTTCTGAAAGAACTTTCCATTCAAGCCAAAGATATTCCATTGGATATTGTTTATGAAGACAGCAACCTATTGGTGATCAACAAACCTGCCGGTCTGGTGGTGCATCCCGGCACCCATGGTTCACACAGTGATGACAGCCTTGTGAATGCCATTCTACACCACTGCAAAGGTTCGCTTGGAGGAATAGGGGGGACATTGCGTCCTGGAATCGTTCACCGCCTGGACAAGGATACTTCAGGACTCCTGGTCGTAGCCAAGAATGACCATGCTCAGAAGGTATTAATGGATCAGTTTCAGAAAAAACTGGTTGTTAAAATATATTATGCCTTGGTTGCAGGTCATCTGGTGCCTGAGAAGGGCACGATTGATGCGCCCATCGGCCGCAGTATGCAGGATCGTAAGAAGATGGCTGTTATTCAGGGTAAATCCTCTAAAGAAGCCGTGACAAAGTATGAAGTTGTTAAGTATCTTGGAGATTATACCTATGTGAAGGTGTACTTGATGACGGGACGAACCCACCAGATTCGTGTCCATTTTGCGGCTATAGGTTTTCCACTGGTTGGGGACCAGACTTATGGTCGTGCGAAACTGAATCACCAGTTTGAGCTTCATTACGGTCTTCAACGTCAGTTTTTGCATGCCGCTCATCTTTCTTTTGCTTTTCCTGCCGCAACAGGGGCTGAGAATACAAAAAAGGGAGAGTTTGAAAGTCCTCTCCCTTCCGATTTACAGCGTGTGCTTGATGACCTGAGTCGTGAGACTAGGCCTTGATAGCTGTGATTTCAAGCTGGGTGTAGTTCTGACGGTGCCCCTGAGTCTTCTTGAAGCGTTTTTTTGGCGTAAATTTGAATACGATAATTTTTTCGCCCTTGAAATGTTTGACAACTTTGGCCTCAACGGTTGCACCTTTTACGTAGGGCATACCAATATTGGCATCTTTATCATTCTCTGAAACCAGGAGAACTTTGTCAAATTTCATGGATTTTCCTGCTTCCGTTTCCAGGAGTTCTACATCGATTATGGCGTTTTGTGTGACCTTGTATTGTCGGCCACCGATTTCTACAACTGCGAACATAGGGTTTTTATAAAAATTTGCTCTGTTAGCCTAATGAAATCCGTCCCAAAAAGCAAGTCAATCTTTGCCGTTAAAGCCGTTCATTGAAGCTTCAATTCCGTCTGAAATCCATGTTTTCATCGCTTCGGCGCATTTTTTCATCACTTTACTGACGGTTAATTGTTCATTTTTATTGAATTTGCCTAGGACAAATGACGTCGTTTCATGTTCTATCGGAGCTTTTTCCCCTCTGCTTTCAATTCCGATCCTTAATCTTGGAAAACCTTCCCCAAGTTGTTGCACCATGGATTTCATTCCATTGTGGGTTCCCGCTCCTCCTCTGGCACGTATACGAATGGAACCGAATGGAGTATCAAGATCATCATATACGCATAAAATCCCTTCGGGATCCACCTTGTAGAATGCAGAGACTGCCTGAGCGGCCTCGCCAGAAAGATTCATGAACGTGAGCGGTTTAACTAGTATCAGTCTTTCTCCCCTGTAATTTGCTTCACTTATGAGGGCTTTAAATTTTTTTTCTTCTTTGAAAGGTTCGCCTTTTACTTCTTTCTGAAGTTCATCAAGTGCCGTCCAGCCCGCGTTGTGGCGACTGTTTTCATACTCCTTCCCCGGATTTCCGAGTCCGACAATTAACTTCATTTGTTACAGATTATTAACGCATTCTGAGGGTTTTTCCTGCGATCCGGAGTTTATCTCCTGCGGTTGCTCCCATACGTTTGAGTTCACGGATGATTCCCATTTTCTGGAGGAAATGGAAGACTCTTTCCATTCCTTCCGGGTTGTCCAGATCCGTCATTTTGACCACCTGTTCGATGCGGAAACCTTTGATGTCGAATATTTTGCGCGTTTTTTTGCTTTCGGCTTCAATTTTCGAGCGAACGAAGTTAATGGTGAATTTTTTGTTCTCAACGTGCGGTCGGAAAACTTTACCTTCTTCCTCGGCTTCTCCTTCCATTGCGATTTGAAGGTCTCTTTGCTCTTTCCTGACGACGGCTGCTTCTGCCTTTTCCAGCAATTCGAGTTGTTTAGAACGCATTTGCTGAACTGCTTTGAACATTTCAAAAACAAGTTCTTTCAGTCCCTCCCCCGTCACCGCGGATATTTTCAGTATTTTCCCTTTCAGGGTTTTATTTGCCTTTATCAGAGCTTTTTCATACTCCCTGACAGTGTCGGCATCAACGGCGTCAATTTTGTTGATGACTACAATCTGGTCTTTTCCCGCCAGACGTTCGTCGTGGGCCTTGAGTTCGTGGTTTATGATCTTGTAATCTTCTGCTGGGTTGCCCCGGGTAGGGTCTATCATGTGAATCAAAAGTTCCGTTCGGGAAACATGCCGGAGGAACTCGTGTCCTAGTCCCTTACCTTCATGAGCCCCTTCAATAAGCCCCGGAATGTCAGCGACCACAAAAGATCCTTCCTGTCGCTTGTCAAAACTGCGCATGTCCACTACTCCCAGGTTTGGAATCAATGTGGTAAAGGGATAGTCGGCAATTTTCGGTTTGGCATTGGAGATGCGGGAAATAAGGGTTGATTTTCCCGCCGAGGGGAAACCGATAATTCCGATGTCTGCCACCAGCTGGAGCTCCATCAAGACCGTTATATGTTCCCCTTCTTCACCACGTTCGGCAAACTGGGGTGCTTTGTGGGTGCTGCTTTTGAAGTGGGTATTCCCCATTCCTCCTCTTCCGCCACGAGCAATCATTACTTTCTGTCCGTGTTTCTTGAGGTCGGCAATGATCTCGCCGGTTTTATAGTTTTTGAGAAGTGTTCCTGCCGGGATTTTTAGAATAAGATCATCTCCTTCCTTACCGAAAGACTGGGCTTTTTTTCCGTTGCCGCCGTCTTCCGCTCGGAAAACCTTTTTGGTGTTGAAGTCTATCAGGGTGTTGATGTTTTCATCCGCCATCAGCACAATTGCCCCTCCGTTGCCGCCATCACCGCCGTCGGGACCGCCGTAGGCAATATATTTTTCTCGGCGGAAGTGCACCATGCCGTCACCGCCTTTGCCGGCGATAAATTCAACTATTGTTTGGTCGCAAAAAGTACTCATGCGGGCAGTATACCACAAATCTCCCAGGCGTGTTGACTAGAATGGTTTTTCTCCTTAGTATTCTCCCTGCGTTCAATGAGACTACTCTCGGGCGAGTGGCGGAACTGGCAGACGCGCACGACTCAAAATCGTGTATCAGCAATGATGTGAGGGTTCAAGTCCCTCCTCGCCCACCATATACTTAACCGCTGCATCATGATTATTCTTTTTCACAAGGAAGAATGTCCCTATTGTCTGAAGGTGAGGCAGTTCATGAGTGATCGTCACATAAGCTACGTCAGTATTGTGAGCCCCAAAGGGGCCCCTTCAAGGAATGTTCTTGTAAAACTGGGTGGAAAAGAACAAGTCCCCTTTATGGTTGATACCGATAAGGGTGAGATGTTGTATGAATCTTCCGATATCATTGATTATCTGAGTAAAAATTATACTTAGTTTTGTCTATTTTCTCCTCCTGAGCCCCTACCGTTTTGCGGTTTTTTGTGTTATAATAGCAATAACATGAAGGTTCCCTGAGTTCCGTTAAAAAATAATGTATGAAAAATAAAAAAGCTTTTGGATCAAGTGTCCAAAAAACCGTGAAGCCAAAGCAGCTTTTCTTGAAAAGAGAGTTGAAAAAGTGTGATTTTGGAGTTGCGATTTTTGGTTCTGCAAGGGTGAAAATGAATCAAAAATCTTATGCACTGGTTTTCCAGTT
>JAYRRV010000198.1:0-3775 GCA_041909955.1 Candidatus Altimarinota bacterium | reverse complement strand
TCTGTCTCCCCTTGGCAAAAAGTTTTTCCATCTTGGCATCAAGCTGAGAGCGAAGTTCGGCTTTCTTGGCTGCGGACTCGCGAGCCAAATCCGCCTTATAAGAAGCCTCAACATCGAGCCGTGATTTTTCAAGGTCAGCGGCGATGGTTCTCTTCTCTTCGGCCTCGCGGACCAGGTCGGAGGCATAGGAGGTTTCAATGTCCTTCGTCAGTTGTACAAGGGATGGTGCGGCTTGGATGGGCGCCTTGGAAGCAACAACTTTTTGAACAGGAGCCTTTACGGTTTTTACCGCCTGGCGCTCCATGGCTTCAATGGCATCGGCCCGTTGCTGGAGTTCAGCCTGGCGCTGAGCATCGCTCATAAAGAACCCGCGGATACCACCGACGCCGCGAAGACCTTGTTCGCGGTCTTCAGGAGTCGTGCCGCTCCAGATATTGCGGCCGAAGTCAGCCAGTTTGGTAAAGAAGCTGCGGCTCTTGCGCTGTTGTTCAAAGTCATAAATTTTCTTATCCTCGGCAACAACATGTCGTTGAACTTCACGCGCCACCTTGTAGTCACGGATTTCTTTCTTATCGGCTGCTTTTGCCAGAGAGCTTGAGTTGAAAGCATTGAGCGCGACATCAAGATTGTCCGACTGTAATTGTTCGGCCTCCATGGCGTACCGAACACCTTGTGCCGGAACAACTCCGGTCGGGATAATGTTGGGAGCATGGTTTCCTCCGTTAAACCCTGGAGTGAAATCATTGAATCCGCTCTTGCCCTTATTGTCGTCGGTGGGAGCTTTTTGAGGTTGTCCTTTGCCGTCCGGGGCACCCTGTGGGTTCGGTGCCGTAGCCGGATCCGCCGATGCCGTCAACAGAACGGCTTTGGCAAATCTTTGTTCAGGAGCGTTGAGCTTGGAGCCGACAGTAAGCTTAATGGTCGGTGCGTCCTTCAGAAGCTTAGCCGTGTCGTTGCCGTAAAGATCAACGATGCGTTCAAACGCCAGAAGGGTGTTATACACGCCGGTGGCACTGAAAAGTTCCTGGACGCTGTGGCGTTTTTCAAAACCGGTGCGGAATTTTAGAGGAGTAAAGTCCGTTTGTGAGGCCAGATCACGGAATGTTGCCTCGTGGCTCGCTATATAACTTGCGGTATCTTTATCAAGCTGGGACTTGTTGGTGTCATAAATTTTCATCAAAGTTTCCGCGGATTTCTGCTGGGTTTCATACCAGGTTGCGGGCTTCAAAGTTGAAACGAAAGGTGTCGCGTCGACTCCCCCCTCAACCAGGGATGCGGTACCGGTAAACGGTGCGGCGCCCGTGGAAGATCCCATGCCATAAGAATGGCTGCCGATGACGGTCGCCACCTTTGCGGCTTCAACGGATTTTGGAGGATTGGTAACGGTTGGAGGCACGGCGGTGGGAGCCGGTTCGGCGCTGTCGGTAGGTGCTGCGGTTGGAGCAACGGCTACGCTCTGTGTCGGAGCGGAGCTCGGTGCGGTACTTGCAATAACCGTTGGAGCGGGAGTTGTCGCAGAATTGGCGTTGGCGACTTCGGTGGAAGCTGGTTTCTGGTCATTCGATTGAGTCACCTTATAAGCACCGGTACCGACCACGGTTAATCCCAGGGCCGTCCCAAGAGCAACGACGCCCCGTCGGAACCATTTGCCGAGAGAGTTGCCACGCGCTTCGGCTTTTCTCCGGGCATCCATTTCGGTTACTTCAAGGTCTCGGCGCGCAATCTGTATGTCCGGACGCTGAGGACGCGGAGCTGCAGGAGGAACCGTTTTTACACGGCGGGAATCCGGAGCTTGAGTTACTTCAGGCTCAATGATCACCGGCTCATTTGGAACCGGAGCGGGAACATGCGCGGGTTTTGGAATGGTATATCCGCTTTGCTGCTGGGATTCATTTGCCACCTTGGCGGCCAACTCGGCCTGCATCGCGGCAAGGTCGATGATTCCCGTTCCTTCACCGCTTGCAACGAGCTGTTGACCCGTCGTGGAACTGGAAACGGCGGAAGGGGTTGTCTCCGGAACGGAAGCAGCCGCCACCGGAACAACATTCCCAGCAAAATAATGCTGGTTTTCAGCAATGCGTCTTGAAGCACGCTCCGCCTGGTTGTCGGTATGTTTATCACGCGCCAACACACCTCCCCATTTTTGTTGAATCAAATAAATGAGATCCTGTCGGAGTTCAAGAACATTGCCTCCCTTATTGGGGTCATTGTTCCAGTAATGAGCAAGAGGCTTATAAGCGGCATATGCTTCATTGCTCGATTTGCAGCGCTTGCGGATCACGTGAGTGATCATGTCGTCGGCTATCACGTTTGCCGTTTTCCCTCGAAGGTTTTCAACATCGAGGTGCATTTCCAGGGCTAAAGAGTCAAAAACGACCCGGGTAGCCCTGCGGGCATCTTTGGTCACCGCCTCCAAAATCATCGGAAGCAATTTGGATCTCATGGTCTTCACCCGTCTTGCCTTTTCATCCTCAGAGAGGCTTGAAGCCGAATTCCATTTCGAACTGTAGGCAACACCAAAATAACAGGCCAAAGGGCCGTCTTGGTTCCCCACAAGTTTCTCATCGATATAAGTCATGCTGGCGTCCAGGATGTTATCAGGGTCAAATCCGACCTCAGCGGTAACCTCGCCGTACATGGTTGGGAAACGGGCCTCAACCAACTTCAGCGCGGCCTCCTTCTGTTCCTGGTACGTCTGTTCTTTCGGGTCATCGGTATGAGGATGCTCTTTCTCCCATTTGTCCAAAATTCTTCCGATCTCAACCTGAGCGCCGAAAGTACGGGCGATGCTGTAAAAATGTTTCAAAAAAGCCCAGCGTGCAGACTGGTAGTCGGTCCCCTTTTTCTGGAGGTCCTCATCGCGCATTTTTCCGAGTTCGCGGAAAGCCTTTTCAGCTATGTCCCGGAGCGCGGAGACGATCTGATCGGTGCCAAATTTGCCCTCTTTTACCTCGTCGGCAAAGGCATTCAAATCACCCAGGATCATCCGGAGCCCCGAACTGGTATTGCTGAAATCCATCAGCAGACCGGAGAGACGCTTGTCGTCGCCCATATCGGCGATATGAACCTGCACGGCGTCAAACAGTTTTTGACCGTCGAGCTGTTGCGAATTGTCTAATCTTGGACCGTTCGTCATAGGAGAAAAAAGTAATGATAAGGAGGTATTATAACAATATTTCAAATTTTGTCAACTCCCTTGCGGGTCTCAAAATCTGGGCACTGAGTATAACGCAATACTGCCGATAATATTACTTATTTGGCGGGCCTGAAAGACGGGTGCTGGCGGAGCTCCTGAATGGCAAGGGCCAGAACATTCCCCGCCTCCATGGGTTTTGCAAGCACCGGGCGTCCGAGCGCGACATACGTCGCTATGTTGACATCAGAAAAATTGCCCGTAAGGGCCAGAAATCTGGGGCGGACGGACGGATCGATCTCTTCAATGGCCCGCGCAAGCTGAGTTCCCTGCATCCGGGGCATATTGGTATCGCTGATAATAAGATGGGGGGTTTCGGACAGTTTGCCATCCAGGTAAATATTCTGATAGGCGTCCTGTGCGTCCGGAAAACCTTTCACCCGTGAAAACCCCTTCCGTTTCAAAATCCTTTCCACGGCGGTAAGGGTGGCGAGTTCATCGTCCACGACATAAACGAGTGCCTCAAGAAGAGGGCGTTCAATAATGCCTCCGCTCTCATCAGTACCCAGGATTTTTCCCGCGAAAAGATCGAAAGCGTCCACCTCAAGCTGGAAATCCTCCAGAAGTTTCCGCACATGATTC
>JAYRRV010000197.1:0-5209 GCA_041909955.1 Candidatus Altimarinota bacterium | reverse complement strand
CAGCTGGTCGGCGTCCTTTTGTGTTCTGAAGATGACTTTTCCTATGATCTCGCCTGTTTCCTCGGTATCGTGCAGGGTTGTCGTGTCCGTGATATCCAGTACCAGGGCTCTTTTTTCGTCAACTTTCCTGCTGGTGGAGGGAATTTTGACTTCTGCCTTCATTCCGCTGTCCATTTGGATCGGGCTGACATCACGGTCGTCGTTAAATCTTTTAGCAAACCAGTCTTTTCCATCACCAAAGATGTCTACCATGACTTCGGCTTCATAGGCTGTACTGTGGAGACAGACCAGTTCCATAAATTCTGCGATCCCTTCCTCGAATTTCTCTTTCGTTCCGTGTTCGTCCAGTATCCTGTGGGCTTTCCGGGCGATGACGTCGAGGCGTTTGCTGTGCAAAGCTTCATCAATTTTGCTGTCCAGTCGGCTCATTGCCTGCCGGATGTACTGCATTTCTATGTTGCTGAGTTCGGTGCCGGCTTTCAGGTCAACTTCAAGCAGACCAAGCTGCTTGCCGTTGATTTTCAGCTCGAAATATATTTTGTTCGTTTGACGGTCGCGGATGATCCGGGGTTTCGTTCCATTTTGGTCAAAAAGGCCGAGTCCCGCTTTATCTTTTTCAACATCTGATCGTTCAATCTTCGTCGATGGGATGCCGACAGTCGTTTTTGTAAGCTTTTCGGTTTGTCCGTGATAGTTTTCTTCGTTTACCAAATAAAAGGAAATCCCTTCGATGTTTTTCCCAAGACATTCGTTTTTAAGGTAGGCGATCACTCTCTCGATGATGTCTTCGAGAGGTTTGTCGTTACTGCCATCAATGATTGCATTGATCGATTGGTCGACATGGTGGACTAATTTCGGTTGGATAATATCACGGACAACCGTTCTTTTCGTACGCGCGATGGTTGCCATGTCATCACTGTCGTCGTCCATCTGGCCGGCTTTTTTTGCAATGCTGTGGTCAACGGCAAGCATGATCCTATAGAAATCCGGAATAGCTTCCAATGTTCCCTGGGGCAGTATCCTCTGTGCCAGTCCGCGTTGACTTTTGATGATACGGATTACCGCTTTTGTTATCTCTTCTCTTGCCGTTTCGGGTAGGTGACGCGCTCGGCTGAGGATATCCCAGTCTTCGTGAATATCATTGCCCAGTCTGCGTTCGTCGGGTTGTTTCCCTTCGTGCTTGAGGCTTTTTCTGGCCAGATCCATGTCTTGCACGATGAGTGCATCGCGGTCAAGTTTTGCCATAGTTTCGATGAGTATAAGAGCTTATTTTAACATTGATTTGCATTTTGTCAATGTTTTCCTGGATTAGTTTGGGGGCATATTTGTGGGGGCGATTTTAGGGAACAATTTGACTTTTGCCTAGTTCTTTTTATAATAGTGGAGCTTTTTATTTTTCTTAAGCCGTTGGAAGGAGGTGAAACTGTATGGCCGTAACACTCTGGAAAAACCCGAAAGAATCCGTTGATCGTTTAATTTCCCGCTTCAATAAAAAAGTGCAGTCGAGCCGTATTATCCTTATGAATAAGGAGCGCCGTTACCGCAAGAAGAAGCCAAGTACACGTCATCAGCGTACCGCAGCTATGATGCGTACCCACTATCGTCAGCAGCGTGAAAGACAGAAGTTTTATTAAGATTCTTGAAACCCCCGGTGCTCACTGGGGGTTTTTCGTTTATTTATGAACATCCGTGAGATTTTACGACAATCGCGTCTTACTTCCGGCCCTCATGGGGACCATTTGGGGATCGAACTTTTGTTGTCTTTTGTGATGGGACGGGATAGGGCGTATTTGATTTCCCACGGGGAAGAGGCGGTTCCCGAGAGTGTGCTGGGCCGGTTTTTGAGTCTGTTTGACCGGATGATCCAGGGTGAACCGGTGGCTTATATCCTGGGGAAAAAGGAGTTTTATGGAATGGATTTTTCCGTCGATCGGAGGGTGCTTATTCCCCGGCCGGAAACCGAACATTTGGTTGAAAAGATTGTAGATTATGCCGGAAGTTCTACGAACAACGCCAGTGAACAACGGGTCAGGGTTCTGGATGTCGGCACAGGCAGCGGATGTATTGCCGTTTCGGTGGCCAAACATTTACCGTCGTCTGAGGTGGTCGGAATAGATATTTCTGTTGATGCCCTTGAGGTTGCTGAGAGAAACGCAACGGCTCATGGCGTCGGCGACAGAGTTGTTTTTCTTCAAAGTGATCTCTTGGCTTCTGTGGACGGTCCTTTTGATATCGTTGTCGCCAATTTGCCGTATATAGGTGAGAAACGGTTTTCATTCGTAAGCAAATCCGCCGCCGATTATGAGCCGCATGTGGCTCTTTTTGGTGGCGAAGATGGTTTGGGTTTATATCACCGTTTTTTTGAACAGCTTTCACGGAAGTCCTGGCGTCCACGATTGCTTGTGGGGGAGTTTGGTTTTCTTCAGAAAGATGAGCTTATTAGGCTTTTCCTGATGTTTTTCCCGGACCATTGTATCCGGTTCGAACAAGATTATGCTCACATTGATAGAATGTTTGTGGTAGAATGGCCGTCGTATGTTTGATAAACTTCAACAACTCGAAAAAGAGTATCTTGAAATTGAGGTGAAGCTTGCCGATCCCACTGTCATTGCCAACCAGAGGGAGTACACGTCGCTCATGCGGCGGTATAAAGAGATCGGGAAGGCGGTTGCTCTTTTTCGTGAACATAAAAAGGCTGGACAGGAGATTATGGATGCCGAGGAAATTTTAAAAACCGAGAAGGATGAAGAGATGCGCACCATGGTGAAAGAACAGATGCAGGGCGCCAGGGAAATTCAGGCGAAGGTCGAGGAGGATCTAAAACTTGAACTCGTTCCAAAGGACCCTCTGGATTTCAAGAACGTGATCATGGAAATTCGGGGAGGTGCCGGAGGCGAGGAGGCCGCTCTTTTTTCTGCCGAGCTTTTTCGCATGTATTCAAAATTTGCGGAAACCTGCGGCTACCGTGTTGAGTTGATCAGTAAAAGTGAGGCAACGGCCGGAGGATTGAAAGAAATTATTTTCAAAATTGTGGGGGATGGGGCATATAGTAAATTCAAGTTTGAAAGCGGAGTACATCGTGTTCAGCGCGTGCCGGCGACGGAGAGTCAGGGCCGCATTCATACCTCAACGGTGACAGTGGCTGTGCTTCCGGAGGCCGAAGAGGTGGATATTGAAATCAAAGAGTCGGATTTGCGCATTGATGTTTTCCGTGCCGGCGGTCCCGGTGGACAGAGCGTGAATACCACGGATTCGGCGGTTCGTATCACCCACATACCAACGGGATTAGTGGTTTCCCAGCAGGATGAAAAATCACAATTGAAGAATAAACAGAAGGGTATGGAGGTATTGCGTACTCGTCTGTATGCCCTTGAGCAGGAAAAACGTCAGAAAGAGCTCGGTGAAAAGCGCCTGAGCCAGATAGGGAGCGGTGACCGGTCGGAAAAGATCCGGACTTATAATTTCCCTCAGGATCGTGTGACGGATCATCGCATTAAGCAGAGTTGGAGCAATATTCCTTCCATTATGGAAGGAAACATTGAAGATATCGTTCAGGCTTTAACCATGGCTGAGCAGACTGAACTTCTGATGGGCGGAAAGGTTTAATCAGTACGGCAATGGGCCCCGAGGCTTTTGGTTCTTTTGAGTGCAGCCTTGAGTATGAGCTCACTTGTCTGGATCATGTTTAGGAGCTCGAATTTCTCCAGACTTTCTGTTTTAGGAATCTTTTTTTTAATTGCTTTAAGCGTCCTTACGCCACTGTTGAGTAAATTTTTTGTTCGTATTATGCCTGCACATTCCCACATCGTTTTCTGAAGGATTTTCCGTAGCCGTTCGAGTTTTTTTGACGAGTTTGCAATTTTATTTCCTCTTATTGGTTTCACAGGTGTCTTTTCCACTGGAAAAATCATTTTGGGAAGAGGGGAGTCCATCACATGTTCGCTCATAACGGCGGCTTCCAGCAGGGAGTTCGACGCAAGCCTGTTTGCTCCCTGAAGTCCTGTGCAGGCGACTTCACCCACGGCGTAAAGGTTCATGATATTTGTTTTTCCTTTTACGTCAGTTACGACCCCTCCACACAGGTAGTGTGCAGCCGGGACAATGGGTATGAGATCTTTGCTCAAATCATACCCGTTTTTTTTTAGGTAAGAATAGATGGTCGGGAATTTACTTAGCAGTTCCCGTTGGGTTCTGTGTCTGATGTCGAGATAAATCTTCCCTGTTTTTAGTTCTTTAAATGCAGCGCGGGAAACGATGTCTCGTGGGGCCAGTTCCGCCAGTTTGTGGTACTTTGGCATGAAGCGTTCGCCTTTGGCATTGATGAGTTTCGCCCCTTCTCCGCGGAGGGTTTCCGAGATCAGAAAGAGATGGGCCGCTTTGCGGCTGACTTTAGCGAATGCGGTAGGGTGAAACTGGATAAACTCCATGTCTTTGATGTTGCAGCCGGCACGGGCGGCCAGAGCTATTCCATCTCCGGTGGTTACTTCGGGGTTGGTAGTGTATTGGAAAAGCTGTCCTACTCCTCCCGTTGCCAGGATGATTCGGCGGGCGTAAACCTTTAAATTTTCTTTGTTCCTGATGAGTTCAGCTCCAAGGCATGTTTTGTTTTTCACGATAAGATTTTTCGCAAAGCAGTTTTGCCATATAGTGATGTTTTTGGAGTTCCTGACTTTCCTTATCAGCGTCTCCATGATGCTGCGGCCGGTATGGTCCCCCACATGTGCTATCCGACGGGCTTGATGACCCGCCTCCTGGTTTTGATCGTATGAATGCTGTGAGGTTTTTTCAAAGGCCACTCCGAGATTGTCGAGTATTTTTATCGTTTTGGGAGCCTGTTCGACAAAATACTCCACGGCTTTTTTTTTATTGTGGTATGCCCCGGCAATAAGGGTGTCTCGGATATGTTTGCCGTAGTGGTCATCTTTATTCAGAACTGCCGCTATACCTCCCTGGGCGTGCCACGAGTTGCATGCGATGAGTTTTGACTTGGTGACGACGAGAACTTTTCCATGCTTGGAGGCCTGCAGTGCGCTGTTGAGTCCCGCGAGTCCCGATCCAAGGATAACAACATCGTAGTTCATCATTTCCAGAATTGGATATCTTGCCAGGTTTGCTCGAGCTGTGGTCCTATTTTGCTGAAATCAGGAATGAGTTTGGAGAAAAATGCGGTCATAGAATCGAAGTTGGATTTGAGTGCGTTGACGTTATT
>JAYRRV010000196.1:0-3796 GCA_041909955.1 Candidatus Altimarinota bacterium | reverse complement strand
CACTTCAAAAAAACATGGCAGAGCAAATCAAGAAATTCAGCTGGAACGAGTGCGCCCGCAAAACGCTGGAGCTCTTCGAGCAATAACTATTTCGCCTTCTCCATGTAGTCCTTGACGAAAATCGCAACGGACGTGGCGATAGGGATGGAAATGACAAGTCCAAGAATCCCGAGGTACTGGGAACCCACGAGCATGGCGAAAATGATAATGATCGGACTTAAGCCTACGGCCTTGTTCATAATATACGGAACAAGGAAATTATTTTCTATCTGAAACAAAACAAAATAGTAGATGGACACCCACAAACCAAGGAGTGGCGCTTGGTTAAAGACGACCGGAAGAGTAAACAACCAGGCAAAAACACGTCCCATGACGGGAATCACCATCAAAATGCCCGCGATCACGGAAAGCGTGAGGGCATAATCCACGTTCAGAACAAGCAAACCTAGGTAGGTCAGCACGCCGGCAACAAGGGAAAGAAGGAGCTGTCCGCGGAGCCAGTGACCGATCTTTTCCTTGACCGCCTCCATGCGCGTCGAAATATAGTTGCCGTAGCGGGACGGGAAAAGTGACAGGAAAAAATCATGTAATGCGCGCTCTTCAACAGTCATGAAGAAGGTAAGAACAAGCACAAGAACCAGATTCATCAGCCCGAAGGAGATGTTCAGCAGCTGTGTCGCCAATACCTGAAGCGCCGACTGGATCTGCTCGGCGGCAGTTTTCAGATCAATAGCCTGGTATATCTCGTCGAAGATCGGCTTAAACTGTTTTGCCAGCGGTGAGGCCTGGGGAGAGTTTGACGTGAGATTCTGGACAAAATCGGCGACCGACTTGCCGATATCAATGACCTGTTTTGCAATAAGCGGAACAAGACTTGAAAGCGAAACGGCAAGAACGTAAAAAATCAGAATATAGATAAAGAGGACGCCTAGGCCCCTGGGAATCTTCCTTCTTTGGAGAAAATCCACGATCGGATCCAATGCAGCGGCAAAAAGGAACGAAACAAATAAAAGCACCAAAATGCTCGAAATCTGGTAGAGGAAATAGAGGGAAAGAAGCAAAAGCAGGACAACCGCAGTGGCTTTTGCAATGGTCGCAGCGGAAACCTCAACCACGAGTTTATTCAAATCCTTCAGCGACGACTTTGGAAGAGCCACTATGCCTGAAGCCTCAATCTTATGTTCGTGTTTGTGCTTGAGACTGCTCATCGCGGTCTGGAAACTCGTGAAGCTCTTCCGAGTGCCCGAAAGAATTTTCTGGAGAGGATTTTTCTTTTTCATTTTAATGTAAGAATGAATATTAACCTGTTACAGCCGCCATTACAATGTTCACAATGGCCCAGGCGAGCAAAGACAATCCAAAACCCATCAATGCGTGCATGATCGTTTGCTTACCCTTCTCCTTGTCTTCCGTAAGACCTCCGATCACATACCGATAACCGCCGAGAACTACAAAGAGCACCGCAATCAATCCGGCCATACCCAACAGGAAATTGGAAAAGTATGTAATGAAATAGGGGATCATGGCCAAAGTAATCCTCCCCGAGTTAATGGCGCATCCCAACAAATTCATGCGCTGGTCAGGCTCGTATTCTTGTCCTCCTCCCATATAGTCATCAAACGCTTTTTTTAATTTGGCATCAGATTCTGTTTTCTTTTTCTCAGCATCCGCAAATTTCTTTTGGGCGTCGTTATAGGCGCCGCAACCTGCATCGCTTGGAAAATCCCTACAGTGTACATCTCCAAAAGCGCCGTATTTACTCTTAATGTCCTTCTTGGTATCCTCAGCGGGTTTTGTTGCAGCCTCATACTCCTTGTCCACCGCGTTTGCCTCATTTTGAGCAGTCACAAAATCATTCTGGGCCATTTTTTGGGCGTCTGGAATTTTCAAATCGACCTGATACTGATCCAACATCTGCTTGCAAGTCTTGGCATCCAGCCTTGTATACGGCAAAATCGAAAACTGGGTCTGTGCAAAAGCCGGAACCGCAGTCCAGGTAAATAGGATGAAAGCGATGATGAATCGGGAGAAAATCTTCGTCATGGCGGAAAAATAAAATTTAACCGTATCATATCAGAAAGAAGACAAAATCTCAAAGCCGCAAAACGACTACTCAAAAAAGTACTGTCCGACTCTGATCTCCGTCGCACCCTCCTCAATGGCAACCTTAAAATCATGACTCATCCCCATGGAAAGAACCTCAAAACCCTTGAACTGCTTCCGGCATAAATCAAACAGACTTTTCATCATTCTAAAGTAAGGGCGGGCATCCTCGGGATTCTCAAAATAGGGAATGACGGCCATAAGTCCGCGGATCTGAAGATGCCAGTATTTTCTGATCTCCTTGACAAAATCAAAAGTCGCCGAGGGCCTTATGCCGTGCTTTTGCGGATCGCTGGCAACATTCACCTCAATGAGCACCGGCATTTTCTTCCCGAGTTTATCGCATTCTTTTTCAATGGCCTGGGCCAGTTCCAGTCTATCAACAGACTCGATCATCTGAAAAAGTTTCACCGCCTGTTTCACCTTATTGGTCTGAAGAGAACCGATAAAATGTTTTGTGCATGGGAGCAAAAATGGAACCCTCTTCTGGGCATCCTGGATTCGGTTTTCCCCGATAACCTTTATCCCGGCCGAAACAAGGGTATTCGCCTGCTCCAAACTTGCGTACTTGATCGCGGCCAGGACGGTAACATCATGGGGATTCCGCTGAACACGCTTGCAAAGGTGCTTTATTTCTTGTAAGAGTTGATGTACTCTTTGTACCTCAAAGGTCATGGATATTGTCTGAGAAACGAGCTTTACCTATACTATACGTCAGTATGAGAACGAAAAAAAGTCCGCCGTCGACAACTCACACCGAACATACCATACCGATCATCGCAATCGTTGGAAGACCGAACGTGGGAAAATCCAGCCTTTTCAACCGTCTGATCCGCAAGCGCCTGGCCGTGACCCACGAACAGGCGGGTACTACCCGTGACCGTATCTATTACCAGATCTCCATGAACGGAATCCCAGCCATCCTGGTGGATACGGGCGGTCTTGAGTATGGAAAAAAGGAGAACATCGAGGGTGACATCCAAAGCCAAGCAAGGATAGCCATCAACGAAGCGGATATCATCATGTTTGTCGTCGACGTCAGCGAAGGACTGACGGCCAACGATTATGAGGCAG
Source organism: Candidatus Altimarinota bacterium (assembly GCA_041909955.1). Classification (GTDB taxonomy): domain Bacteria; phylum Patescibacteriota; class Gracilibacteria; order UBA1369; family UBA1369; genus PALSA-1335. The sequence continues at coordinate 619 of JAYRRV010000196.1, read as the reverse complement.
CCGATCTACTGCGGAAATCCGGGAAAAATATTCTGTTCGTCGCGAACAAGTTCGACCATCCCGGATATGAAGCAAACGTACACGAAATGATTGGACTCGGTTTTGGCGAACCGATAACGGTCTCCGCGATCCACAGGATAGGAGTGGATGACCTTCGTGACACCCTGGAGGAAAAACTCAAAAAAGCCGGCTGGAAAAAACAGCAGGAACGTGCCGAGCAGAAACAGGACACGGTAAGCATCTGCTTCCTGGGTATCCCGAATGCTGGAAAATCATCCCTGGTGAACGCCATTCTGGGGGAAGAAAAACTGATCGTTTCACCGGTCGCCGGAACGACCAGGGACTCGACCGACACAGAGGTGACATACAACGAACAGAAATTTAATCTCATTGACACGGCGGGACTGCGCAGAAGGGGAAAGATAGAACCCGGACTGGAAAAACTCAGCGCATTGCGTTCACTGGAGGCCGTGGAAAGAAGCGACATCATCTGTCTCATCCTGGACTACGAGCGCGGCATCCGCAAACAGGATCTTCACGTATCTTCCTACGCTCAGGACTCCAAAAAAGGGATCGTGCTGGTCGTGAACAAGTGCGACCTGATGAAGGACCAGGAGAT
>JAYRRV010000195.1:0-3612 GCA_041909955.1 Candidatus Altimarinota bacterium | reverse complement strand
TCCGGTTCCTCCGGGGTTTACCATTACAACCGATGTTTGCCGCTTCTATCTTGAGCATGAAAAGTATCCGAAAGGGTTTGAAAATGAGCTAAAAAAATATATGGAACGACTGGAAAAATCCATCGGGATGAAGTTCGGAGACCGTGAAAACCCCCTGCTTGTGTCGGTCCGTTCTGGTGCGCCGGTATCCATGCCGGGCATGATGGATACCATTCTGAATCTGGGACTGAACGACTCGACGCTCAAGGGTCTCCTGACAAAGACCCGCAATGAAAGGTTTTGTTACGATTCGTACCGACGCTTTATCAATATGTTTGGGAACGTGGTACTCAACATTCCCCATGAAGATTTTGAAGAGGAACTGGATGTCATCAAACATCATCGCGGGGCAACGGTCGACACCGAACTCACCACCGAAGACCTTCAAGTTGCGGTCAAAAAATTCAAGGAGGTGGTGAAGCGCAAAACCGGAAAGGCTTTCCCCGAGGACCCCGAAAAACAGCTTTTATTGGCCATTAACGCGGTCTTTTGCTCATGGAATAACGAACGCGCCGTAACGTATCGCAGAATTCATAATTTTGACGCGACCCTTGGCACCGCCGTGAACGTGCAGGCGATGGTTTTTGGGAACATGGGTAATACTTCCGGTACGGGAGTGGCTTTCACCCGCAATCCTTCCAACGGTGAAAAACGTTTCTATGGCGAGTTCATGATCAACGCGCAGGGTGAGGACGTGGTTGCCGGCATCCGCACTCCGCAGACGCTGGATGAGATGAAAGAAGTCATGCCCGAGGTTTTCAATGATCTGATCCGGGTCCGTGGGATCCTGGAAAAACATTACCGAGACATGCAGGACATTGAGTTCACCATCCAGGAGGGGAAATTATACATGCTCCAAACCCGCAGCGGTAAGCGCACCGGACGTGCCGCGGTCAAGATCGCCGTGGATATGGTCAATGAAAAACTTATTACCAAAAAAGATGCCCTGCTGCGTATTGATGCCGGGTCGCTGAACCAGCTGTTACATGCCGATATTGATCCCAAGGCCCCAATAAACGTCATCGCAAAGGGATTGCCGGCATCTCCGGGAGCAGCGTGCGGCAAGGTTGTTTTTAGCGCGGACGATGCCTTTGACTGGGTCACCAACAAGAAAGAAAAAGTTATTCTCGTCCGTAAGGAAACGAGCCCGGAGGACATTCACGGCATGCATGTGGCTGAGGGAATTTTGACTTCAACGGGCGGTGCCACGTCACACGCGGCGGTGGTATGCCGCGGCATGGGCAAATGCTGTGTTGCCGGTTGTGCCGACATCATCGTCGACGCCAAAAATAAACGCTTTATTGCTGGACACAGCGTGGTGTATGAAGGCGACACGATTACCCTGAACGGAACCACCGGAGAAGTGATCCTCGGTGAGGTTGCAACGGTAAAAGCGGAAGTGAGCGAAGATTTCAAAAAAGTATTGTCCTGGGCGGACGAATACCGGAATCTCGACGTACGGACAAATGCCGACACTCCCCATGACGCCGAGGTCGCACGTAAATTCGGGGCCGAAGGTATAGGTTTGTGCCGCACCGAACATATGTTTTTTGATGAGAAACGCATAAAGGTGGTGCGAGAAATGATACTGGCCAAAGATCTTGAGGGACGCCAGAGGGCGCTCAGAAAACTGCTGCCCATGCAGCGTGAGGATTTTGAGGGTATTTTTAAGGCTATGGACGGTCTGCCGGTAACGATCCGGCTGCTGGACCCCCCGCTGCATGAATTCATGCCTCAAAAAGATTCCCAGCTTGAGGAACTTGCCCGGGAGTTACTGATGGATATTGATGAATTACGGCGATTGAAAGACAGCCTCCATGAGGTGAACCCCATGCTGGGCCATCGCGGCTGCCGTCTGGGCATCACGTATCCGGAGATTTACGAAATGCAGGTACAGGCGATCCTGGAGGCGGGTATCCGCGCGAGCCGCGCCGGCATTAAAGTCCTGCCGGAAATCGAAGTGCCGCTTGTCGGCCATGTTGAGGAGCTCCGCGCCGTCCGGCAGATGATTGAAACCATGACCAGGCATAATGAAAATGACATCACTTTCAAATATAAAATCGGCACGATGATCGAACTTCCCCGCGCCTGTCTGACCGCCGATGAACTGGCTCCGGAAGCGGACTTTTTCTCCTTCGGCACCAATGACCTCACGCAGACGACTTTTGGCTTGTCCCGTGACGACTCAGGAAAATTCATGAACGAGTATGTTGACCGCAATATCTGGGAACGCGATCCTGCCGCGGGAATCGACCAGCGCGGCGTCGGAAAACTTATGAAAATATGCATTGAACTGAGCCGTTCCGTGAAGCCAAAAATGGAAATAGGCATCTGCGGAGAACAGGGCGGAGACCCGGATTCGGTAAAATTCTGCCACAACATCGGCCTCGACTATGTGAGCTGTTCACCGTACCGCGTGCCCATTGCCCGCGTGGCTGCGGCTCAAGCGGCCCTGATGGATGCGCAAACCAAGGGGCGGTGACGCGCCATTCAGCTCAGGACTTTCTTTTGTTTTGCCGCATATTCGGCAGTGAGAGACTCCACCACGACCGCCTCCCGGCGCGCTGCGATTGGGGCGCTCAGTTTTTCAAAACGACCCAGGGCTTCCGGATTGTTCGCCGTATATAGCGCTATTTCAACCACTCTTTTTGAAGGCGGCAAAGCTCCCGTCAAAAAAAGGATCGCCTCCTGTTCCGTCGGCGGCTGTATTCCTCCGGAAAGTTGAGCCTCGGCTTTTTTGACAAGTTTTATGAGGGCCACCGGAGGATGCGGAAAATCTTCCGCCAACGTCATCCACAGAGACATATCCATCCCCGACAGACCGTCAAGAATTTCCCGGGCCGCTTCCGGCGTGAGGTCGTTAAAAATCGCGCTCAGATCAAGGACTTTTTTTTCAGGCATAGTGTGAAAATTATCATACCCCTTATTATTCCCCGAACTGTTCTCCCCAGCGCAGTTTGTCCCTCAACATCTTGTAGTAGTTGCCTCCCTTCAGGCGAATGAGGTGGAAACAACGGCTTGATTTCCGGATTTTCACTTCGTCTCCATATTCAAGTTTAATCGTTTCCTGACCGTCCAGCGTGAGCCCAACATTTTCTCCTTCGTGTCGGCGGCGGGTATTCAAAACAATTTTCAGCTGGCGGTCGTTTGGAATGACGATTGGACGGATGGAAAGCGTTGCGGGGCAAATCGGCGCGAGGATAATACCCGGAAGCGACGGGTGAACGATAGGTCCTCCTGCTGAAAGCGAGTGGCCTGTTGAACCCGTCGGCGAGCTGATGATCAGTCCGTCGGCGTGGAAGGTGATCACTTTTCGCTGATTGATGGAAACATCCATTTCGATCAGGCGGGCAAAGGAACCCTGGTTAATCACCGCATCGTTCAGGGCCAGGAATGTATTGAATTTCTGCCCCTGGCGGTAGATGGTCACGCGTAAAATCGAACGCTTGTCGATGACATAACGGTTGTGGAGGACTTCCAGGAGATCGTGTTCCAGATTCTGGGGCTTGGATTCGGTGAGTACTCCGAGGTTTCCGAAATTAAAACCCATGACGAGTGTCGTTTTTTTGGCTA
>JAYRRV010000194.1:0-18201 GCA_041909955.1 Candidatus Altimarinota bacterium | reverse complement strand
GGCTGTTTTTTGGACTTGGATATTTTTGGCCATGGACATTCCCGTTCGCCGATTCTCTTTTCGGCGTCGGTTTTTTTGCGTTTGTGTGGTTTGCCGCGACACGTTTCCCCTTCGAGGGCGTCGCCGCCGAAATCGTGAGGAAGCTTGCAGCCCAGAGTTATCTCATTTTCCTGTTGCACCATCCGTTTATCTGGGTGCTGGAAAGCTGGGGTTTCCGCGACGCGTGGAGTCCGGCCGGACTGTTTGTTTATGTTCTTTTTTGCTTCTTTGTCTATATGGTCGCCAAAATGTGCCAGTGGGTTTTGGACCGGGCGGGAGGTCTTCTTGAAAAGGCTAAAAATTTACGGCACGCCCACGGGGACAATTGATCCGGGTATTCCGTAGATTCCGCTGTTGTCCGGTTCCGTGGCGTTGAACGCGGTGGCGGAGTTTACTGCAATGTCGATGCTTGTTGCTCCAACGTAGCCCGCATTGTCAAAAACTTTGACGGTGATCGTGTGATGCGCCCCGTTGGATTCACCGTACGGAAGGCGGATGAGTCCGTCATACGGTGAGACCACCGTCTTGTATTTGAAGACGTCGTCGAGATAGTATTCGACTTTATTGACGCCGCTTGGAGCGGTGACGTTTACCAGGACCGGCAGTTTACTTCCGGCCAGAACGGTTGATCCGCCCGAAGGACTGGTGATGGATATGGTTGGTGAATTGGCGAAATTTTGCGCGCTGCGGCCGGGGCAGCTTTCCGTCGGCGGAGGTCCGATCACCATGGTGGCGTTGTTGGGATCAGCTTCGCCGATATGGGATTTGAGCCATTCCTGAGCCCCCCGTTCCCATTCGGGGTATGGGGCAATGTCGTGCTGGTTGACGAACGTGGTTATTTTCTTCATCTCTTCCGGCGTGAACTCGTTGGAAAGTTTTCCGCACAGCGTGTCGATGGGAACCTGAATATAACTGTCGTCGATTTCCGTCGGGACGGAGAAGCTGGCAAAAATATCGGAGGTTATCTGGTCCGGCGGGGTCAGAGGACCGGGGAGTTTTCCGGATGCCTTGGAGATCTGCACCTCCTTGATTCCTTCCGGGCGCGGGAACTCTTCCGAAGGTTGTCCTTCCAGTGCCTGGGTCATGAACGCTTTCCAGATCGGGGCGGCCGTACTGATACCGTCCGCCGCGGTGCTGATCGTTCCGTCCCGTTCCGGCCTGTTGTTCCCGGTCCATACTCCGGCAACCAGGCGTGTGGTGTATCCCATGGTCAGCAGGTCATTTGGAAAGTATATTTTCTTCCCGTTTTTTATGACCACGCCGTTACTGGTACCGGACTTCGCGGCGTTGATCTGGCCCGGTACGGTCATGTTCGGGCTCAGGCGGACGGACTGGTCGGAGAGAATGCTGGTGATGAGATATGCCACCTGCGGGTCGAGTACCGGTGTGCCCACGTCCTGTTTCCATTCCTCCAGGACATCCCCCTTATTGTTCTGTACTTTCAAAATTGCCGTTGGGTCGTGGCGGACGCCGTTGTTGGCGAATACCGTATAAGCCGAAACCATGTCGAGCAGCCGCACTCCCGCACTTCCGATGGAAAGGGTGTAGCTGTAGGTGTGGTTCGGATCCGTCTGGAGTTCCTGGAATTGAATACCCATTCTTTGCGCCAGTTCGATGACGGGTTTTTCACCGCCCGCGAGGAAGTATGCCTTAATGGCAGGGATGTTCCTAGATTGTCCGAGCGCTTTGCGTATGGTCATCGGTCCCCAGAATTTTCCGTCAAAGTTCTTCGGGGTTTTGTCGCCGAGGTGGGTTTCCGTATCGAACACCACCGAACCCGGACCGAACTGGTTGTAAAAAGCCTGGGCATAGACGATCGGCTTGAACGAAGATCCCGGCTGGCGGTAGTTGATGGCCACGTTCACGTTTCCGTCCACCGAGGTATCCTTATAGTCCCGGGAGCCGACCATCGCCAGGATCTGGCCGGTTTTTGGGTCCATCGCCACGAGGGCGGCGTTCTTGTCGTTATACTTTTTTTCGTTGGCCAGGGCGCCCTCCTTCACCACTTTTTCCGCAATGTCCTGGAGTTTGGGGTCGAGCGTCGTGTAGATGCTTAACCCTCCGTTTTCAATGACGTCTTTTCCGTATTTTGTCTCCAGCTGGTCCAGGATGTAGAAAACAAAATGCTCATGTTTGAAAGATTCCTGAAACGGTTTGATGAAATCGGTCTTTTGAATTTCCGCCTGCGCCGCCTTGAGCTGTTCATCGCCGATATAGCCCAGCTTGTTCATGCGTTTGAGCACCAGGTCGCTGCGCCCCTGGATGTAAATGGAGGTGTTTTCGTTGATTTTCATGTTTGCACCGATCAGACCGCGCAGGAACTCCTCGTCCTTCAGGTCCACTTCGCTTTGGATGGACCTGAACAGGGTGTCATCCCCGTTGAAATCTTTCGTGAGGGTCGAATATTTATGCGGTCCGTAGGGATTGTAGTAACTTGGCGCCTGCGGAATACCCGCCAGCGTGGCGCTTTCCGCGAGATCAAGATCCTTGGCGTGTTTGTTGAAATACAGCTGCGCAGCTTTTTCTATCCCGTAGGCGTTGTTGCCGTAAGGGATTTTGTTGAGATAGAGTTCGATGATTTTTTTCTTGTCAAAGGTTTGTTCCAGCTGGATGGCCAGAATAAGTTCCTGGATTTTGCGGCCGATGGTCTGTTCGTCCGATAGGAAAGCTTTTTTAATGTATTGCTGCGTGATGGTCGATCCTCCGCGTTCGGCGACGAGGGGGAGTATGTGGCTGAGGACAGCGGTGACGATGCGCTGCGCGTCGAATCCCGGATGTTCCCAGTATTTGTCGTCCTCAATCGCGATGGTGGCATCGACCAGCAGTGGCGAAATCTGGTCGTATGTGACGTACTGGCGGTTTTCTTCCCCGTGTTTTACGTAGATGACGTTACCTTCCCGGTCATAAATGGTCGTGGACTGGGGTACGGAAAGCTTGTCCAGATCGCGCACGTCGGGCAGCCCGATGCTGTAAAAGGCGACCATCAGTCCTATGGAAAGCACGCCGAACAGGAAAAGCCCGAATATGCCGAGGCCGATCCAGAGCAGGATCTGTTTGACGTCGGGTTTTTTATTGAACTTCCGTTCATTGAACTGGAAGGACCCACGGTGGGAGCGGTTTTCACTCTTGCCGAATTTTTTCCGGAAATAATCCTTGATCTTTTGCATTGTTGTGCGTTTCGTGGTCTGAATAATACCAAAATTTGCTTTAAGATTCAACTCCGGGAGTGTACAATCTCGCAGGACTTATTTTTTTACGTATTTTTGCCATGATGACACTCAAGCAACTGTATGAAAAGAGCCTTGAATTGGCTATTGAACGCGGTCCGCGCTCCAAAAAGGACATTGAAGCCCAGTTCAAAAAACTGAAGGAGGAGTACAAAAAACTTGATGAAAAGAAGAAAGTCTATTTTGACGAGGAAAGTCTCACGAATCCGTTCCTGGACAGCCGGATCGAGAACGGTGATCCCAAAACCCAGCTGAAAAGAATCGTCGTCGGTATTGACGTGGGTGTCGGAGAACTTCTGGTTGCGAATGAATTGACGAAGAGCGGAAAGAAAATCGATGCGGTGATCGCCCACCATCCGGAGGGCCGGGCATTGATCGATCTCACCCAGGTGATGGACATCCAGAATGATATTGCCGAGCTTGAAGGTGTGCCGGTGAATGTGACCGAGAAGTTGATGAAGGTGAGAGTGGGGGATTTAACCCGGAATTTGCACGCCGCGAACCACTTCCAGGTTCCGAACGCCGCGAAACTGCTGAACATTCCCTTTGCGTGTTTTCACACCTTTGCGGACAATAACGTGTACTGGTTCATCAAGAAATATGTCACTTCAAAGAAGCCGAAGTATGTCAGCGACGTGATCGACGCATTGATGGAATTGCCCGAGTATCAGATGGCCAAAAAAATGGGCAACGGACCCAAGGTGTTTGTGGGAGATGAAGGGGCCCGTGTCGGAAAGATATCCTTCTCCGGCTTTACCGGAGGAACTTCCGGGCCTAAGGACATTTACGAAAAAATGGCGCACGCCGGGGTGGGTACTATTTTGGCCATGCATATTCCGGAGGAGCACCGTAAACTTGCCGAAAAATACCATATCAATGTATTGATCTGCGGTCATATGGCCAGTGACAGTCTTGGAGTGAATCTTCTTATGGACGAAGCCGAAAAGAAGGGTGTGGAAATTCTGTCCTTCGGAGGATTCCTGCGCGTGAGCCGTGCCAAGAAGAAGTTGTTCTAATCCATGTATTCAGTCAGAGAAGTGTCCGCCGCGCCACTCAGTGTTGTAACTGAGCAGCGCGGTCGTCGACACACCGTTCCCTCGCGGGTGCCGCCGCCGGTTGGGCGAGGCTGCGCGAATCAGCAGATATCGGGCTGGATACTATCTCCCTGGTTGTTGTCGTACGCGTGGATCATCCTGGTGATCTCCATACGGAGGTAGCCGACCAGGAACTTTCCCGTCCCGGTCTGTTCCTCGGTGACAGGGTCCTTCCGCATGATCTCGCGCGGGCGGGTCCATGCGGTGAGGATCGGTGCGGGAACGCCCGCGCCGCAGAGGAGCTTGTGGCTCACTGCTTCCTGAAACACCATCGGGACGTTGCTCCAGGGTTCCGGGGTCGACGCCCGAATGTTCTCGGGGTGCATGCGGAAGACTTTGTTGTCCTTCGTGCGGATCCAGAGATGTCCGGCTTCGTTGTCGTAGCACAGATTGCACACATGGTGGCTCCCGGTCCCGATGACCGGATTCCCCTTGTGCATGACGCCGGACGAGGTGGCCAGAATGAACTCCACCTGGCCGTCGGGCTTCGGGATGGTCACCACGTCGTTGACGAAGGTGCCTTTGGGGGTGATGTCCCTGTAGCGGCGGTTGCCGGTACGGTCGGTGATCTGCTCGAGCAGTTTTCCGTTTCCGGTGAGCGCGACCACGTGGACGCCGGTCTTGGAGGACACGAACGACCAGTTGTACACCCAGTCGGGTTGCACACCGTCGTGCTCCCTGGTGTTCATCATGATCATCTTGCCCTCCGTGTCCACCAGATTGGTGGGGGCCAGCACGACGGCTTCCGTGTCGCCGCGCTTGATGATCTTTCCTTGGGAGTCCGTGACGTCCGGATGGACCTTGATGATGTATCCGTACTTCTGGACGGGCGGTGCGGCGAACTCGGCTTTGGCGTGTCCGGCGGTCCATTTGATCCGCTCGAAATCCATCGCGCGCAGCACGTCCATCAGGTGGATGGGGTCGTGGAGGCCCGTCGCCGCCATGAACATGATCTTCACTCCGCCGGGGCCCTTGGTGAGGACCACTTTGGAGATGAAGCTGGCGTTGGCGGGATAGTCCGTCGTCAGGCCGGGGTCGTTGTACCTCATCACAACAGAATCTTCGGCTTTGCCCTCCATGGGCTTGCGAACACACCAGACTTCGGTGGTCCGCAGAAAACCGTTGGGATCCTCGGTGATGAGATCCATGTAGCTCCGGGGTGTGGTGTTGGGGTCGGTCATTTACAGGATTTCCTTGCTGAGAAAGAACAGTGTGAGCGGCCTGCAACATGCGAGGCGCGCCCGGGCAGGGTACAAAAACCGTTCGGTTCCGTCAAAAGAAAATTTCGGCGAGATGTGGCGCTCGTGCGAAATTTGTTGTTTGTAAGCCTTTTATTCCGTGTATTTATTTATTCAGCTCGATCGTTTCTCCGTGCCCCGGGATGATGATATCGGCGATCGACATGATTTTTTCGGCACTTTGTTTATAGAGTTCTTTGTCATAGCAGAGTGCGTGAAGTTCCCTCGTTTCAACATATTTTTTGTTGATGGCGTCTCCGGCCATTACCACTTTTTTTCCGTCATCGCGGGTCGCAATCACCGAAAGATGTTCCTCTGCGTGGCCAAGGGTCCTGATAATCCTGACGCCCTTGATGAACTCCATATTTTCAATATCCGCAAAACGGAACGTCGACCCTTCTTTCCATTCGTGAATCCAGCCGATGATGTGCGCGTTCGTGAAAAATGGCGCATTAAAGGCGTGATCAAGGTGAAAATGCGTCAGTACCACATAGTGAATGTCTTCGGGGGAGAGTCCCAAGGAGGAAAGTTTTTCTTTGATGAGCGGAAATTTTCCGCGGCCCGCCGTGTCCACCAGCATGTTTTTTCCTTCGCTCCGGATCAGTGTTACCGAGGAAGAATGATCATAAATATCCACTCCTTCGGGGGTTTCTTTCATGGCGTGGGTTCCGACGAGGAGGGGAGTGATGATCATGGGGAGGTATGAAATATTCTTATTCCCTGTCAGGCAGGGTTCTTCTTCTCATGGCTTCCTGAATTTCCGTGATGGACGTTCTGCTGAGAGGTCCGTTTTCCATTGCTTCAATGGCTTTGATCAGGGCTTCGGTTTCGCTTCCGGGGGTAAGTTTCTGCAGTGCGCCGATGAGGCGATTTTGAACCAGGGCAATAATGTTTTCATCTCCTCCGGCAATTTCTTCCGCTGCGCGTCTGAAGAAGTCGGGACGAATAATACCACTGTTGATGACGGCCTCGCTATCGGCAAGATCATATTTACCCAGTTCAAAGCCCCTGCCTGCGAACAGTTTGGCGATGACCACCATCTCAGGCGGCATTACCAGCACTTTTTCACCCATGAACTCCCTGTCGAGCGCCTTTTTTTTGGCGAACTGGCCGAGCCGTAATGTGATTCTTTCTTCCGGTTTGGTTTCGTCGGGGACGATGTTTTGCTCCGCGATGAAATCAAGGTCCACTCCATTGCTTGCCTGACCGACCAGTTTGTCCGATTTAAAGAGTTTTTTCTCACCGAAAAACCGGAAACTGCCGCCGAATCTTTGCTGAACCCTTTCTTTCACTTCCGGATGGACGAAAAAATCCAGGTCCAGTGACAGGGGTCTGGTTTCACCTCCGTAGACTGCCGCCGCCGTTCCACCCGTGAGGTAAAGATCGATCCCGCAGTGTTTTGCCTTGGCCAGAGTTTCGGCCAGAGCGTCTTTGAGTTTGAGGTTGTCCGGGGATTCCGGAATGCCGGACTGGTGGCGTAATTCGAGTGTCATCGGTTTGGGTAAAAATGAGGTGCTATTCTAGCACCTGTGTCTCTAGTGTCAACGTATGTCCTCCATATTACAACTTGATTTTGGAGGAGCTTCCGAACAGATGCCTCAGCTGGCGGTTTACTTCGGCCTCAACAACCTGAATGACCTGGCGCGATGAGGTGTCGAGATCATCGTTCCAGATGAATTCGGCGCCGCTTTTTACCGCTTCCAGTGCTTTTGGATAAGGTTCCCAGTGTTCCTCCACATGGGCGATGCGCTTTTTTCTCTCGATTTCCGGTGCCCGGCGCATATTGATACCCGCGATGATGCTGTCCAGCGGGCGGTTGATGAACAGGATTATGGGATGCAGTACATGGTTTATTTCGCTCCGGCTGTTTTGGGCGATTCGGTCCAGTGCCTCTTTCAGGGCCACGGCGGTGTTTATTTCTCCTCCCACCACGAAGGTGTGCCTGTCCACAAGTTCGGCATCGAGCTTCGGCCAGGAAAATCCGTAACGGACGCCGCCGTATTCGTTTTTTTTGTAGTCGTAGAAAAATTCACCTCCCTGCTGACGGGTATCGAACTCTTCGGGGGTTACAAAAAAGCCGTCAACTCCCTGGATTTCACTGGGACGACGGCTGCGGTCCGTGTAGCGCGACCGGGAATGATGGAACCGGTGCCTTGATTCCATGGCGTCGGCAACTTTAATAGTTGCGTGCGAAACGGTATCTTTTCCCGATCCGCTGTATCCGGCCAGGATGATCGGGAGATTGAGATTCGGTCTTTCCAGATGTTTCTGTTCTACGTCGTGGGACTGAAGGTCGGGACTGTGCATGGCCGAAGTTAAATTATATTGGCTCCAAATCTAGGGATGAGGTGAAAACCTGTCAAATACCCGCTGATTATAAAAATCATGCGTTTTTTTGGGTTTTATTCCGGACAGATTTTACGCAGACTTGTTGTTTGATTTTGTCTATTTCAAGCCATTTGATTTTCCCCTATTTCGGAGATGGAGGCATTTTCTTTCCAATTTATGATAAAAATCGTTTCATTTTTTTATATTTTTCTTCAGAATTTCAGAATTTTTATGGTACGCCAAAAGAATTGACGAAATAATAAAACTATTGTCAAATACCTTTTTATCTATTCTTACCTCCGTGTTATCCCCGGATTTCCCCTCCGAGTTTTTGGAGTTCACCCGTGATCTTCGCCTGGATTTTCTTGGACTCCTCGTCCGTGAGGGTGCGGTCGTCCGCCTGGAAAAGAATGCTGAAGGCCAGTGCTTTTTTGTCCGCTGGAATGTTGCTTCCCTCATAGATGTCAAAAAGACGGACATTTTTAATCAGCTGTTTTTCCGCGTTCCTGATGGCTTTTTCCAGCGTCTCGACTTCATGGTTTTTATTGATGAGTACCGAAATGTCCACGGAAATGCCCGGGAATTTAGGTACAGGCTTGTATTTGAGTTCTTTTGATTCGATGCCCATCAGTTTCGTGAAGTTGATTTCGAACACGCCGATTCTGGAGCTGTCCAGTTCGTAATTCTTGGTCACGAGGGGGTGCAGTTCAAATACCCTGGCGATCTCTTCTCCGTTCTTTTTGAGGTAGTATCCGGCGTAGCGGTTGGGGTGGGCGTACGGACACAGGGTTTCTCCCCTGCGCATCTCCATGCCGGGTATGCGGAACTGGCTGAGGAACGCTTCAAGTGCCCCCTTGGCTTCGTAGAAGATTTCTCCTTTCGATTTTTTGTTCCGGACCAGCACCCCGCAGATCTTTTTTTCTTCCTTCGGGAAATATTCCTGGAGGTCTTCGTAGGTGCGGCCGATTTCAAAGATTTTGAAGCTTTCCTCGTGTTTGAGGTTGGCGGCGACGTTTTTAAGCATGTTCGGCATCAGACTGATGCGCAGATGTGTCTGGTCTTCCGAGAGGTAGTTGTGCACCAGAATATGGAGCTCCTCGGGCAGAAGGCATTTTTGAATGTCGGTTTTGCCGTAAAAAGAGTAGTTGTACACTTCATCAAAGCCCATACCGTACGCCAGCACCTGGCGGGCGAAATGTTTTTTGGTGCGTTCGTGGTTCGGGAGGGGAAGTTTAATGGGCAGCTCAGGCAGGTGCGGCTGGATGTTTTCGTAGCCGTACATGCGCGCGACCTCTTCAACAAGGTCGTCCTCTATGCTCACGTCCTTGGTGGCGCGGAAGGTGGGGACCTCCACTTTGAGTTTGTTTTCTCCCGTTTCGGCGGCCTTGAATTCCAGCTTGTGGAGAATTTCGAGAACTTTTTTGACCGGGATAGTCACGCCGATTTTTGAAAATACTTTGGCCAGGTTTACCTGCACGGCAATATTTTTATCCGTGAAGTTTTTGACGTCGGTTTTGGGGCCTGCAATTTTGGAGCCGGGGCAGATTTCAAGAATAAGTTCCGCAGCCCTGTTTGCCGCCGTTTCCGCAAGGTGCGGATCGAGAGATTTTTCAAAACGCTGGACGGCTTCCGTGCGCAGCCCCAGTTTTACGGATGTTTTGCGGACCGATGAAGGATGGAACGTGGCCGCCTCCAGCAGGATGGATGTGGTGTTGTCGTCTATTTCCGAGTTGTTTCCCCCCATGACTCCGGCGATGGCGACGGCTTTTTTATGGTCGGCGATCACCAGGGTGTCTTTGGGGAGTTTGCGTTCGATGTTGTCCAGCGTCGTGATGGTTTCACCGTCTTTGGCGCGGCGGACGACGATGCCCGTATCGAGTTTTGTCGTGTCAAAAGCGTGGAGCGGCTGCCCCAATTCGGCCATCACGTAGTTGGTGACGTCCACAATGTTGTTGATGGGACGGTAACCGACGGCACGCAGTCTTTTTTGGATCCACATGGGGGACGGTCCAATCTTGATTCCTTCAATGCGTACCCCGATGTAGCGCGGACAGAGGTCGCGATCCTTGACTTCAACCGGGTATGCTTCGCCTTTGGACGGGTATTTGACGTCATTTTTGAAAGGTTTGAGTTTCTCATCGGTGATGGCCGCCACTTCGCGCGCGATGCCGTAGTGTCCCCACAGGTCCGGACGGTGCGTCAGCGATTTGTTGTCCACGGTGAGGATTGTGTCGTCCTTTCCCAGGAGTTCCGCAAGGTTCATGCCGACTTTCGGTTTCAACGGGGACAGGTCCAGGATGGGGCGCTCTCCCGCTTTGGGGTCGTGTTCCTGCTCCACGCCGATTTCTTCCCCCGCGCAGATCATGCCGTAGCTTTCGACTCCTCGGATCTTTGCCTCCTGCATCACGACCGGTTCGCCCTGCCCGTGCCATTTTACTTTAGCTCCCAGCATGGCAACGGCCACGTACTGGCCTTCGGTGAGGTTGGTCCCTCCGCACACGATCTGCAGCGTTTCTTTCCCCACGCTGGTTTTGGTGACTCTCAGTTTGTCGGCATCCGGATGCGGATGGATTTCCATGATCTGTCCGACCACGATGTTGTGGTATTCCTCAGCCTGGACTTCCGCACCTTCGACTTCCGCCGTGCGGACCGTAAAAAGCATCGCAAGTTTTTGCGCGTCCACGTCCTTTGGAATGTTGACGTATTCTCTGAGCCAGTTGAGCGATATTTTCATGTTAATGCGTTGAAGGTTTCTTGATGCGGTATTTGTTGGCGAGGTAGATAAGGATGAAGTTTTCGAGAATGAAGAGTCCGAACAGCGCGGTGAAGATGTAGTCCTGTTGCGAGATCGCGTAGATCACGGAGCAAATGTCTCCGGTCACGATCACCAGCCACATCATGATGCTGATGTCTTCGCCTTTTTTTGTTTTGAGGATTTTGACGTACTGAGGAATGTAGGATCCTACGAGCAGGATATTTGCCAGAATGCCGAAGATTTCCATTCTCATGGGAGTTTTTTAAAACTGCCGCATAAAGCGGAGATCGCCGGATTGGAGCAGACGGATGTCGTCGATTCCGTAGCGCATCATCACCAGGCGGGTGAGGCCGAAGCCGAACGCCCAACCCTGGTATTTGTTTGGGTCTATGCCCCCGGCTTTGAGGACGTTGGGGTGGACCATGCCGGCGCCCATGAATTCGACCCACCCCGTGTGTTTGCACACGCTGCATCCCTTTTCATTGCAGATGAGGCATGAGAAATCCAGTTCCAGGCCGGGTTCAACGAACGGGAAGTATCCCGGACGAAAGCGCACTTTCACTTCTTTTCCAAAAAGACGGGTCAGAAATTCGGCCATCACTCCTTTGAGGTGCGCCAGGGAAATATCTTTGTCGATCACCAATCCTTCAACCTGGTAAAACGTGGTGTCGTGAGAGGCGTCGGTGGCTTCGTAGCGGAAGACGCGGCCCGGGACGATCACGCGGAGCGGGGCGCCGTATTTTTCCATCGTGCGGACCTGGACGGGGGACGTGTGCGTTCGTAACACGAGCCGTCCGTGCTTGGGTTCGCTTTTGTCCCGCAGAAAGAAGGTGTCCTGCATGTCGCGGGCCGGATGGTCCGCGGGAATGTTCAGCCCTTCAAAATTGTAGTATTCGGATTCCACTTCCGGGCCGTCCATGACGGTAAAGCCCATGTCGCTGAAAATGTTTTCGGCCTCCAGCTGAACCTGGGAAAGGGGATGGATGTGACCGAGTTCATGGGGTGTTCCCGGTGCGGTGATATCGAAAAATTCGCCGGAAAGCTTTTTGGCGATTTCTTCCGCTTCCAGATTGGTCTGTTTTTCTTTGATCTTGGCTTCGAGGTCGAGTTTGATGCTGTTCGTCTTCGGTCCGATGGTGCGTTTTTCCTCGTCGCTCAGGTCTTTGAGTCCCTTGAGCAACGTGGTAAGTTCCCCTTTGCGGCCGAGATATTTGACGTCGATTTCCTTGAGATGTTCGAGCGTTGTGGCTTTTTGGATTTCCTCTTGGGCAACTTGGTGGATTTTTTCTAAAAGTTCTTGCATGGGGGTTTGAGCGATTTTGCCCCACTACTTTAGTGTTTTATATGCGCTTTGGCAAGCCGGGGGTGGTGGTATATCTTCACTGCTGTAATAAAAAATAAAAATCTAAAACTTATTTTTTTTAGAATTTTAGCTCTGTTCAAATGGGTAGAGGACACTGGTCGTCATAAAAAAGCTCCGTTTTGTTGGCGGAGCTTTTTTGTTTTCTTCAACTTTTACCGACCGGCTATTTCTTTGTCGGCAGGATCTTGTACATGCCCGTGCCGCATTTTGAGCATTTACCCTTCATGGCGCGGCGGCCTTTTTTACCAAAAGTAACCTCTTCGGCGCCATCGGCGAAATCACGTTTTTCCTTACATTTGACGCAGTAGCCGTTCATAGGTGGTTGGGTTAAAAATTACCGCTTTTCCCTGTATTGTAGCTTATTTTTTTGAAAAAGACCATTCAATTGCGCAGGTTGAGTTGGAAAAGACAGCTTGTTTTCAACAAAAAAGCCCCGTTTTGAGACGGGGCTTTTGATTGTTAAGCTAAGCTTTCGAATTAACGAACAGCATCCTTAAGAGATTTGCCTGCCTTGAAAGCTGGAAGCTTCATAGCTGGGATCTTGATTTTCTGGCTTGGGTTGCGTGGGTTTACACCAGTGCGGGCAGCGCGCTTTGAAACGCGGAATGTTCCGAAACCGGTTACTGTTACGCTTTCACCCTTTTTGAGAGACTTGGTGATGCTCTCGAGCATAGCATCGAGAACCTCAGCAGCAGCCTTCTTTGTAACGCCAGCAGAGTTTGCAGCAGCGTTGACGAGATCTTGTTTGGTCATTGCTTTATTTGGTTAATAAATAAGGTGAGACCATGGGCCATTATATGTCCCCAAAATTGAAATGCAAGTATTCTGCATGTGTGAGCGCTTCTTTGACTTGACCTAATTTTTTAATGGTTTTCTGATTATCATTTTTTGGCTTCTATATAAGGTATACTCAGCTTTTATCAAAACCGGGCAGTGCATTTTACCCTTGCACATACTAAAATCAAGCTTTTTTTCAATTTTTGATTCTTATTTATTGACGTACAGATCAAATATTTTGGACTTTCTCTCTTTCTTCGATGGGTATTATCCTCTAGAGCCAGCTGTATTTTGACCAGATTTGACAGATGTACTGAAACACCTCATAATCTGTGGACAGTACTTTATGAACTCTTATTCATGGCTGAAAATTTGGTTATTGTTGAGTCTCCCGCCAAAGCGAAGACGATTTCGAAAATTTTGGGAAAGAACTATATAGTTAAGGCTTCCATGGGGCATGTGCGTGATCTTCCCAAGTCCAAAATGGGCATTGACGTGAAACACGATTTTGAACCGACCTACATGGTTCCGATGGACAAGAAAAAGGTCATCAAGGACCTGAAGGGTTCCATGATGAAGGACACAAAACTCTGGCTCGCGACTGATGAGGACCGCGAGGGTGAATCCATCAGTTGGCATTTGTTGCAGGCGCTGGAAGTGAACCCCAAGAAGACGGAGGTTCACCGCATCGTGTTTCATGAAATTACCGAAGGCGCTATTAAGGATGCGATCAAACATCCCCGCGATCTGGATCAGGACCTGGTTGATGCGCAGCAGGCCCGCCGCGTTCTGGACCGCCTGGTGGGTTATGAACTTTCCCCGCTGTTGTGGAAAAAAATCCGTTACGGACTTTCCGCGGGCCGCGTGCAAAGTGTGGCAGTACGCCTGATTGTTGAACGTGAGCGTGAAATCCGAGCTTTTAAAGCCGATGAATATTGGACCATTGATGCCCAGTTTTTGAAAGGGAAAGAGGCTTTTGAAGGGCTGCTGGTAAAATATAAGGGGAAGGAAATAAAGATCGGAAAAAAGGAGGAGTCCGACAAGATTTTGAAAGATCTGAAGGGTGCCGAATACCGCGTCACCAAGGTTGAAGAAAAGGACGTGAAACGTTCCCCGGCTCCGCCGTTCACTACATCCACGTTGCAGCAGGAAGCTTCCCGCAAGCTCGGTTTCAGCGTGAAGAGAACCATGACGATCGCTCAGCAACTGTATGAAGGTGTTGAACATCACAAAGGTACTCACGGTCTTATAACCTACATGCGTACCGATTCCGTGAATCTTTCCGAAGTTGCCTTGAAGCAGGCCAAAGAGGTGATCACCAAGGAGTTCGGGAAAGAGTATGCGTTGGACGAACCCCGCCGTTACAAAGGCAGAAAGGGTGCCCAGGAGGCGCATGAAGCGATCCGCCCGGTGGATCTTTCCATTATGCCGGAGGATGTGAAGCCCCACCTGGACAAGGACCAGTTTCATCTTTATGAGATGGTCTGGAAGAGGACGCTGGCGTGCCAGATGAAAGAGGCCAAGATCCGCGCGCTCGGCGTGGATATCACTCCGATGAAGTCTGACAAACCCACCGATTATACTTTCCGCGCGACCGGGCAGACGATTGAGTTCCCGGGTTTTATGCGCGCCTACGTGGAAGATTTTGATCATCCGGATGAAAGTCTTCAGCATCAGGAAAAGTTTCTTCCTCCGTTGAAGGAAAAGGATGAGGTGAAACTGAAAGAGCTTCTTCCGAACCAGCATTTTACCAAACCGCCCGCCCGGTATACCGAAGCGAGTCTGGTGAAAAAACTTGAATCCGAAGGCATCGGACGCCCGTCAACGTACGCTCCGACCATCACCACCATCATGGTGCGCGGCTACGTGGAAAAAGAGGCGAAGCAGCTCAAGCCGACCGACCTGGCGGAGGTTGTCACCGACATGCTCGTGAAGAATTTCCCCGAAATCGTGGATTACAAATTCACTGCGGAGATGGAAGAGTCATTAGACTCCATTGCCGAAGGGAAAAAGAAGTGGGTTCCGGTGATCCAGGCTTTCTATGATCCATTCCATAAAACTATTGAATTGAAAAACGAAACACTCAAAAAGGAAGACCTGGTGAATCTGGAAAAAACCGATGAAAAATGCGAGAAATGCGGCAGCCAGATGATCGTGAAACTCGGCCGTTTCGGGAAGTTTCTCTCCTGTTCCAACTATCCCGAATGCAAAAACGCCAAGCCGATGAAAGGCGGACAGGTTGTGGAAAAAACTCCGGAAGAACTTGCATTAGAAAAGAAACTTAGCGGCAAAAAATGTGAAAAATGCGGCAAGCCGATGGAAATAAAACACGGACGGTTCGGTGAATTTCTGGGATGTTCAGGATATCCTGACTGTAAAAATATTCAGTCCATCGTCAAACTGACCGGTGTGAAATGTCCCGAATGCAAAGAAGGCCAGCTCATTGAGCGCCGAACCCGTAAGGGAGGCAAACTTTTCTTTGGATGCAACAAGTTTCCGAAATGCAAATTTGCCACCTGGGACAAACCTACCGGCGAAACCTGCAAGAAGTGCGGTGGCTTGATGGTGACCAAAAAGGACAAGGAGGTCTGCCACAGCTGCGGGGTGGAGAAGTGATGATGGGGGCTTGCCAAGGAGGGGGCATAGGATTTGTTTTTCGGAGCAAAATGTGGTAAAATATATAGATAAATTTTACTAAAACAAAAACACTATGTTGAAAGCTACTTCACTCAAGGATTTCCGTAAGGATGCCCGGGTATGGGTTGTGCGCGCGCTTATTCTGACAATGGTTTCATCCATGGCCGGTGTTTTGGGTGCGCGGATAACCAAAGCCGCAGGGTCTCCGAGTATTATTTCTTACTCGACAAATACCGGACCGGATACCGGAGGAACGGCGATAGATTTTACGACTTCCGGGAATGATTTTGGCGCTCAAATTTATGTGGATGGAATTCCTGTTGCCACCGTGAACAATCCCGGAACTGATATGCATATCGTTACACCGCCTCATGCGGCCGGCCCGGTAAGTATGTGGATCCGTAATTCGGATGCCTCAGTTTCCCCATCGGTTGGTTTTACCTATACCGGCGGTTCGCCAGCCGGCTGTTATGACATCGTGGGTCAGGGGAAACCTGTTCCTGTTGGGGGTGTGAACAATTCTGGCGTAGTCAATTTTGATCCTGTCAGCGGTAATCCTTTGCCTCAATATGAAGCTTGTGTGATAGATCTCGATAATGATCCCACCGTCGGTTTGTTTGAACTCCGCGGTTGGGCCTGGAACGATAATCTGGGATGGATCAGTTTTTACTGTCCTTCGGGAGTTGGTGCGACGAACAGTGGTATTGCCTGTTCAAATGCCAGTTATACCGGGGGGTATGGAGTGACGATTGATCCCGTGACCGGTAAATTCAGCGGTTACGCATGGGGTGATAACGCGGGATGGATCAGTTTTGATAATCCGGGGTTCAGCACCGTGAGTGTTGATGCCACGAATCCGAAGTGTCAGGGTTATGTGTACAGCACTATTGTGCCCGATCCGAGTTGTCCGGCCCACACCAAGGCATATACTGCCGCATGGAGCGACAATGTGGGATGGTTCGATTTTGATGGCATCATTATTCCATGGTATTCACTCATCAAAGAAATCAACGAAGCGGGGGTGCAGGTCACTTTGACGCCTGATCCTTCAACAATGACGATGATTGATCCTCTCGTTCCGGTCGCAAACAACTCCGACGTTTATACCTTGCGACTGCATGTTCAGGATAAAAAAGGAAACCCGATCGATACGGGTGGACGCTATACCATCACCGCAACTCCTGAGTGGCTTACGGATACGGTGAAAAAGAAGCAAACGCATGGAGAAGCAGATTTGGGAGGCCCGGCTTGTCCGGGAGGGGCATTGCAAAATGCGGTGACCAAACCGTGTCTTGCCACCGACATGGTTTCCGAGGGCGCTGGAACCGGCAATCTTTCGGCAACCATTAAATCAATGGCGCCAACATCAAGCATGAACGGTTGGGACAAAGATGCAGACGGATTGAAGGATTTTTCTTATGAAACATTTATGTTGCCGTCTTCCAAAGCGGTTCCGCTCCAGGATAATACGCTTCAGCTTGATCAGGTGGTGGTTTCCATTATCGATAATGACACCGGGGGCGCCTGCGTATACGGCACCGGCCCGACCTGTGCCGGAAAAGGAAAGGTCCCGACGTTCGCTGTGGGTGGTTATAACCGGTATCTCCATTTCAAACCGCAGACGAATATCCCAACTTTAGAGGATCACAAAGGCAACACGGATTTTATAGATATTAGTAGTTTTACTTTGTGGCCGTTCCCGACCACTATTACAGGTCCTGGTACGGTGACTTTTACAGCGGGTATTGATCCTGTTCCATCACCTGAGGATTACGCCTTCTTGTTTGATGACGGTGATGGGGTTCTAAAGAACCCTGGCGATACTCCGACGGTTACCCGCACTTCCGGGTCTACTCCACTTTCCGCAGGTTTGGGTGCGGTCATTGATCCCGTGACCAAGGCCGCAAAATCTATTCCACCTTATGTCCAGGGGCTGTATCTGTATTCCGAAGTTTCCGAAGGGGGAGGAGATGTGAAGTACTATTCCAATAAATTCCCGAAGACTATGCTTTCCGTTGCGGTGGCTCCAGTCGCGGTCCTGAGGGGAAATGTGTACTCTTCCGGTGCCACGGCTATCGCGACTTCACAGGCCGTGAGGACGCTCGGGGATGTGAGTACCAATGTTCTCCGTGATACGATCTTTAGGAATGTTTCAAAGATTCTTTCCGGGGTGCCGAAGTCGGCCGCGGGTACGATACAGGTCAATTCTGATGGATCGGGCGGCTTTGCCAAAGTGTCGGGTACGGGGAATTTTGAAAAGCTTCTGCCGGATGGTGCTGGCAAAGATAAGGTTTATTACCATTATGGTGATATGGATCTTACCGGGCCTTCCAATATTACATGGACCGGGGAAAGGACCATCATTGTTGTGGGAGGGAGTGTGTATATCAAGAAGAACCTCTATAATGCTTCCGCAGCAACGGCAAAGCCCAAGCTCGGACTCATCGTTCTTAAGGACCTTACCGATACCGCCGCAAATCAGGCGAAACAGGGGCATGTATATATCACTCCGGATGTTACCAATATTCAGGCAAATATTTTTGCCGATGGTTCGGTATTCTCCTGGGTGAGTGCAGCATTGACCCCTTTGAACGGGCAAGGTGAACCTATGTATGCGTCCGTTGAGGATCAGGAAGGTAAGCTTAAATACAGCCAGTTGTTCATTGAAGGCAGTATTGCTTCACAAAATACCGTTGGAGGTTCAGCGCAGGATAAACCTATTACGGGTACGGGTGTGGCAGCC
>JAYRRV010000193.1:0-2865 GCA_041909955.1 Candidatus Altimarinota bacterium | reverse complement strand
TGTCATCAGGAGCGGCAGCTCACAGACGTTTGACGGGGAATCCCAGCAGGAGCTTCAGGCCGGTGACGTTGTTGAAGTGAAATCAGGGACGGGTGTTTTGCTTCGTTTTTCGGACCGCGGACTGGTCCGGCTTTCGCAGAATGCGGTGGTTGCCGTGGATGTACTTGATGTCCAAAAAGACGCGTATGTCCTGAATCTCCATCGGGGACGTTTGTGGTTGAACAGCCTTTATACGTCGGCCCGACTGAATGTCGTCGCCAATGGCGCCTATGTCATTCCGGATTATGCTGCGGTTGATGTGAGTCTTGATGACCAGAAGACAACGGTCTACGCCCATCGTCACCAGGCAAGTGTCGGGCTCGTTCCTTTGAATTTTAAGGCGCAGGCGGCAAAACTGTTTCCCGATGATGAGTTTATCAACAGTTATCTGCTTGCCGAGGGAAATCAGACGACCGTATATGCCGACAAAATTACGAAGAATGAGAGCACCCTTCGCAAGTTGTTTTATTCAAAGCTTGTAAAAGAGTTTCCGTTTGGTGCCATCGACCCTCAGGTTTTGAGTACGGACACGTGGCTAAGGGAAAACACAAAGCTGGATAGTGTGATGGAGAATAAGATTGCCGATGATTCAACTCAGATGATTCGCGCTCGGGGGCAGAAAATTTCGGACGTCAACAATACTTTCGGTCTCGCAGTACACCGGTTTTATAATTTCCTTACATTTTCAGAGGCCAAGGTTTTTGACCGGACGAATGATGATATTTTTGATCACTTCGGTGATGCGAAATACCTGTTGCTTTTCGGTCAGACCACGAAGGCCAAAGAGCGGCTCGATCTTTTTAAGAAAATGCTTGATGACGAGGTTTCCGCTCGGGGCGACGCATACAAGGCTGTGGTTGTACAGCGAGTTCGGTATGAATACGATCAGTTGGCTCATATTTCTCCGGATGATTCTCTTGCTCCCGCTAAGGCTGCTGTTTCGAACTACCTTTTGTCTCATCTCGGAAGCAACGAGGATGAGATCCGTGAAAAATTCTTACTTGTCCGTGCTACCATGAACAGTGTTTATGATCTTGCGGATACCAGTTCACAGTCTGCCCGCCAATCGCTCGAAGATTATTTTGCTCAATTTACGAAGGTTGTTGATCAGGAGAAAACTCGTCTGGGTCGGATGCGCAATATCCTGGCTGAGGAGAATCAGGTCATGGATAATCTTCTCCGCAGCTATCCGATATTTTATCGCGACCGTTTCTTTGCCATGAAGAGTCAGCTTGAACAACAATGGCTTGCCCTTCTGCCAGATGGTGAGGGGAAAAATGAGGAAAAGCAGACGATTGTCAGTACCAAAATTGATTTTCTCCGTCAGCTGAAGACGTACTTCCTCGCCGACAAGATAGCCGTGGACGACGCCAAGCAGATAGTGTTCCGATTGTTCCGGGAGGCTGACGATCTTCAGTTGCCTCCTGACCAGCAGGTTGCTGTCAATGAGCTCTACGCCAAACGTCTTGAGGATTTCGGTGTGTTCTTCCGGTATCTGAACTCGCCTGAATACGTGGGGACAACCTTACACGGAGCTTCCCGTAAGAATCAGTTCCAGGAGTTCGTTCAGGCTCAGGAAGAGCAGATCAGTATTGACGAGGTTCGCCAGGAAATTCTGGGAAATCAGACGGTCCCCGTGATTACGACCCAGCAGATTTTGGCCCAGGTACAAAAAGATTTTGCCGCCATAGGGGCTGCATCCGTTTCTTTGGGGTCGTTGAGGGATGTTGATCAGAGGATTATTTCAGTCAGTAATGTGGTGGTGTCGGGATTGAGCATCCGAGGACAGTATGACTGGAATAACAAGCTTTTGGCGGAGATTTATGCAGGTGACGCGTTGTTGTCAGCGGAACCGGTAAAGCTATCGAATTTGGAACTGTTGATTCAAACAAAAACTCAGCGACCAAAACCACAACCTGCCGTTCAACCCGTTCCCGAACCATCGCCGGTTCCGGAACCCGTTCCAACCGTTTCAAAGACTGAGCGCGTCGCAAAGATTTTGCTAATCCAGAAACTTAAGGCTGGAGATATTGCAACGACGGAAGCGGACCTACTTGTCAATGACCTTTCGAAGAGTCTTTTTACCGTCAGAAGTGCCATTCTTGTCTCCGACCAGTCCGTCAGTTTCTCACTGGATGTTGATGGAAAGAACAGTGTTGTGACCAATCTGGTTGTTCATACGGCTTCGGGTGATAAACCGGTGAACGGGAGTTTGAATCTGGCCGATGTTTCAGCCCAGGTAAAGGCTGCATTTGAAGCGGGAAAACCCCAGTCTTAACTATTGCATTGGTTTACAGTTGTGATATATTCCCAATGGCCTTTTTTGAGGTATGGGTTTTCCCTGTAGATCATCGGAGTCAGAATTGGCTTAACGACTTAAATTTTTCCTCATTTCCATGAACGCACAGAAAAAGAACGACACGAAAGCTTCATCCTACAGTGCAGAGAATATTCAGGTTTTGGAAGGTCTTTCGGCTGTCCGCAAACGTCCCGGAATGTACATCGGAACTACGGATGTTGCCGGATTGCATCATCTCGTCTGGGAAGTTGTTGATAACGCCATTGATGAGGCCATGGCGGGTTTTTGTAAGAATATTGATGTAGTGGTGTATGAAGACGGCAGTTGTTCCGTGGAGGACGATGGACGCGGTATTCCGGTGGATAAACATCCCAAGACGGGAAAATCCGCATTGGAAACGGTTCTTACGGTATTGCATGCCGGCGGCAAGTTCGGAGAGGGAGGGGGATATAAAGTTTCCGGCGGTTTGCACGGAGTAGGTTCTTCAGTGGTCAACGCTCTTTCAAGCAAGTTGGTGGCAAATGTAT
>JAYRRV010000192.1:0-4697 GCA_041909955.1 Candidatus Altimarinota bacterium | reverse complement strand
TATGACGATTCTGTAAATCCAGATTGTATCCGAATGCTAAAAAAAGCGCATAACCGGAAACGGCGCAAAACGCCAAAATACCCAGTGTTTTGAGAAGGATACGACCGAAAGTTTGTGAAGCCACGGGCACGTTTATTCGAGTTTGAGAATTTCGTATTCCACTGCACCGGCAGGAATCTGGACTTTCACCTTGTCCCCGGATTTTTTGTCCAAGAACGCACGACCCACCGGAGACTCGTTGGAAATTTTGTGGGCGAGAGGATCAGCCTCAGTGGAACCGACAATGGTATACTCCTCAGGCTGAGCATTGCGCTTGCTGAGATTCTTCACAACAACCCGTGTACCCAACTGAACCGAAGCCACCTGGTGCTTTTCATTGATGATTTTGGCATACTTCACCTTCTCTTCGAGTTCGATGATCCGACCCTCCACAAAGGCCTGCTCATTCTTGGCCTCTTCATATTCGGAGTTCTCGGAAAGATCCCCATAGGAAATCGCCTCTTTAATACGCTCAGCAACCTCTTTGCGTTTCACGTTTCGTAAATTGTCCAACTCTTCCGTGAGTTTTTTAAGACCCTCTTTGGTCACAAGAATGCTCTTGTCATCTGCCGGAGGAGTTGTTGTTTTTGCGTCTGCCATGGGTTTAAATTATGAATTACTAATTATTGATTACCGATATTTATGGCCTGATCTTCACGCTGGTCGGATGTTCTTTGAGTTTCTGAAGCACCTTTGCCTCAATCTGACGGATGCGTTCACGGGTAACGCGGAACTCATGTCCAACCTCTTCCAACGTATGTCCGACGCCGTCCTTCAGCCCGAAACGCATTTCAATGATCTTCCGTTCACGAGGGGAAAGATACTGCAGCATTTCGTGAATGTTTTCCTTGATGAGCTGGCGGTTCGTGGCTTCCGACGGAGAAAGTGCGTCATCGTCTTCAATAAAGTCTCCGAGCTTGCTATCCTCTTCCGTACCGACCGGAGCCTCAAGCGACACGATATCCTGGGAAATCTTCAAAATATGGCGAACCTTTTTCACGTCCATATCCATTTCGGCGGCCAATTCTTCAACAAGAGGTTCGCGACCAAGCTCCTGTACCAGACGACGCTGGGCATGAGTCAGTTTGTTGATGGTTTCGACCATATGGACCGGAATGCGAATGGTGCGGGCCTGATCGGCAATCGCACGAGTGATGGCCTGACGAATCCACCATGTGGCATACGTGGAAAACTTAAATCCGCGGTCCGGGTCGAATTTTTCAACCGCGCGGAACAAGCCGATATTACCCTCCTGAATGAGATCAAGAAACGAAAGTCCTCGGCCGATGTATTTCTTGGCAATACTCACAACCAAACGCAGATTAGCCTCCGCAAGGCGCTGTTTTGCCGTCTGGTCCCCTTTTTTGATACGTTTGGCCAAATCGATTTCCTCCTTACCCGTAAGAAGGGAAACCTTACCGATTTCACATAAATACAGACGAATAGAATCATTGGCGATCTCACGAAGCTCAACCGTTTTCACCGTGGATTTTTTGACCTTCTCCTCAACCACCTCTTCCTCCTCTTTATTTTCCGGCTTGAAAGACATGGCATCCTTGGCATCAATCACCTCAATGCCCAAATCCAAAAAAAGACCGTAGATTTCATCCAACAGCATCAGGTCGTCTTCGATCGCCGGAATGGCTTTCATAAGTTCCTGCTGTGTCACAAAACCGTGCTCACGTCCTTTCTTCACAAGATCCCGAACCTCTGCGGGAAACTGGTTCAGTTTGTCATCCGTGGGAGTAACGATGAATTTCTTGGTACGTGCCATAGAGAAGTGGAGGGTTAGCGCAAAACCTTGCTATTAAGATCGTGGAGCTCCTGAAGGAGCCGGAGATAGTCGTCTTTTCTGCCCTCTTTTTCAGCTTCTTCAATCAACGCCTGAAGCTCATTTCTTTTATTGCCAGTGATCGTTTTGACAATGTTGTCAATTAACACTTTTATCTCGTGTTCGGCAGCTTCCTCCCCGACCTCACCATAAATCTCATGAATATAAAGGGAAAGCAATGAGGCTTTTTCGGCTTGCTCATGAGGCAAGGAAGCCAAAAAATCTTTCACCTCCTGAACACCTTGGCCATTATACTGATCGCTAAAAACCTTGTAAATAGGTTTTAATTCGTCAGAAAAATACCCATCAGTCAATCTGTCCCGAAAAAGTTGCGCGATCCGTGGAAATTCTATGAGAAATCCAAGAAGAAGGCTGTCTGCCGAAAATTTTTTCCCCTTTGGTTGAACGGGAGTATCCAAACCGCCATAACGACGAGCCGGATGACTCAACGGAAGCTTGAAATTTTTCATCTCATCGTAAATCTGTTTCTCGTTCAAGTGGAAATCATGGGCAAATCTTCTAATATACTCGTCCTTCTGGATCGAACTCTTAAGAGAACTCAAAAAAGGATAGAACTCCTGAAGAATTTTGCGCTTATTCATAATGTCCCCGACACCGTACGTATTCAGAAGCTTATGGTAATAGTGATCACCGTAGCTTACCGCGTTTTCCACAATCCTTGGAACATCTGCCGCGTGTGACTGAGCATACTCAGCAATATCTTTGCCCTCGGGCAAAGATATTACCTTTACGCTAAATTCAAACTCCTGTGTCAGTTCGAATGCGCGTTTTGCCGCCTCCTGTCCGGCATTATCCATGTCAAACGCCAGATAAATGGTATTCACAAATGGCTGGACGTGGCGAAGCTGTTGCAAAGTCAAAGCCGTACCTGAAGTCGAAACGGCATTGGTGAGACCCGCCTGAAATGAGGCGATCATATCCATATACCCTTCCACGAGAATAACGGCATGCATCTCCTTGATCGACGGCTTGGCATATGAAAAACCGTACAACACATTGCTTTTGTGGTAAATGGCGGTTTCCGGGGAATTCAAATACTTGGGTTCCTGATCCTTCTTTAACGCACGACCCCCAAAGGCCACGACACGGCCCATATGGTCGGTGATCGGAAACATAAGCCTCCCCCGGAAACGGTCGTAAATCTTATCGACGGTGGTTTCCTGAGTAAGCGCCAATCCAGAAGAAACCAGCATTTTTTTACTAAAACCCTCCTTGAGAAGCATGGTATGTGTGGCCTCAAAAGAGTCAGGAGCAAAGCCAATCTGGAACTTCCGTATCGTTTCATCACTAAGTCCTCGTTTCCGTAAATATTCAAGAACTTTTTTTCCGTCGTCGGTCTCCCAAAGATGTTTTTGATAAAAACTCGAAACAAGATCGTGAACATGAAGAAGTTGATCCTTTTCACCTTTGGGAACGCTGCGTTTAGCCTCATGTTGCTGCAATTCAATACCGGTTCTTTCAGCCAGAAGTTTTAACGCATCGACAAAATCAACACTCTCGATCTCCTGGATAAAAGCAAAAATATCGCCACCCTTATGGCAGCCGAAACAGTACGCAATGCCCCGCTCCGGCGACACCACAAAACTGGGAGATTTCTCCGCATGAAAAGGACAAAGTCCCTTCAAACTTCTCCCCGCCTTTTTCAGTTGGACATACTGGCGAACAACGTCCTCAATCGAGAGTTTTGCCTTTATTTCCTGAACAGCATCGATCATAAAACTCATTTATCGGGCAATCAGTTATACCCCGAAAAACAAAGCAAAAGCAAGACGCAAAGGAGCGTTGCGAAACCCTATTTTGATGGTGCCTTATCCTTCCCAAGCCAAACGGCATACAAGCCCAAAACAAACATTGCAAGCAACAGAAGGCCTATGGCAAAAACCTTCTCCTTTGTGCCAAGAAAAATGGCCATCCCCCCAAAAACCGCACTCAAACCATACATCAAAAGGACGGCCTTTCGTGGACTGAGCCCCATATAAATAAGTCTATGATGAAGGTGTTTCAAATCGCCCTTAAACGGTGACCCTCCCTGAACAATCCGCCGAACAATCACCCAGACAGCGTCCAAAATAGGGAATCCCAACACTAAAAAAGCAGTGGTCACCTTCCCACCGGAAAAAATTGCCAAAGTGGCAATCACAAAACCCAGAAACATGCTACCCGTATCCCCCATCAAGATCTTGGCCGGATAAAAATCAAACATCGCGAAAGCGGCCGCGGCGGCAAAAAGCATGATACTCATCGTCGCCACGGAAACCTGATTGGAGGCGTCAAAATGAATACCTGGACGTACCGCCAAAAAAAACATCGTAAGCGCCGCAATGGCGGCTACTCCGCTGGGCAACCCGTTCAAACCGTCCAGGAAATTCATCGTATTCACCATGCCGACCACCCAGACGATCGTAAACAAAGCCACCAGCAAAGAAATACTAAACACCTCCCCTCCACCCAGATCGAACGTAAACTGTTGGCCATCCAAAACAATCGGAGCCCCGAACGGATTCGAGATAGAATGAATCCCAACTCCTCCAAAAACCAAAATGAGAGCCGCCACCACCTGCACCGCAAGACGGAAATACGGGCTCAAGCTAAACATGTCATCAGCAAAACTCACACCGGCGATCAAAAGCGCTCCCGTCATAAGCGCCAGCACATGATAATCCACCGGGACAAACAAACACACTCCGAAAAAAAACCCCGTCACAAGCACGAGCCCGCCATAATAGGGTATGGGTTTGCGCTTCAATCCGTACCTCTCCGGCCGATCCATCAAGCCAAACTTCGGAAAAAACTTCAGGGCCAGGAG